>JAUIEY010000176.1 GCA_030429685.1 Gammaproteobacteria bacterium | reverse complement strand
CTCCACAGGTTGTAGTTGAGCGGCATGGCCTGAATGGCTTTGTGCACTTTTTATGGCAACAGCCGCCGTTGCGCACGGCGCTGTTTGTCACCTTTGCCATGTTTGCCGGCATTCTGCTGGTGCCCGCGCTGGGCATCGGCGCAGTCGCCGGCATGCCTGCACTGAGCATCCTGTTTGGTGCCGGTGTCCTGATAGCCGGGCTGCCGGTGTTTATCAAGGGCTTCCGTGCGCTGGTGTTTGCACGTCGCATCACCATTGACCTGCTCATGGCGATTGCGTGTTTCGGTGCCCTGGCAATCGGTGAAACCGGCGAAGCGGTTACGGTGATATTACTGTTCATGCTGGGCGAGGCGCTGGAGGCGTACAGTGCCGAACGCGCCCGCGACTCGCTGCGCACCCTGATGTCGCTGCAACCGCAGGAAGCCTGCGTGCTGGAAAGCCATGCTGACAGTCACGACCACGATCATCACGAACACGATCATGGGGAGTCGTGCAGCGGCCATGAACATGAACACGATCATGCCGGTCACGCACATGAACACGATGCACATGGCCACGAAAGTCACGAGCACGATCATGATAACCATAGTGGCCACGACCATGGCGATCACGACCATGGCGGTCATGCAGCGCATGATCATCAGGTCATTAAAGCGGTGGAACTCGTCAAGGTGGGCGACCGGGTGCTGGTCCGTCCCGGTCAGCGTATTCCCGTTGATGGCGAAATAATTAAAGGCACTTCGTCAGTCAATCAGGCGCCGGTTACGGGCGAGGATATTCCGGTGCTCAAGGAAACCGGCGATGAAGTCATGGCCGGCACCGTCAATGGCGAGGCCGCTATTGAAGTCAGGGTTACAAGGCCGTCATCGGAAGGCACGATCGCACGCATTGCCAAACTGGTGGAGCAGGCACAATCCGAGCGCAGTCCGGCCGAACGGTTTATTGACCGTTTTGCGCGCTATTACACACCGGCTGTAGTTGCCCTCGCCGTGCTGGTGGTGGCTATTCCGGTGCTGGCTTTTGGCGCACCGTTTCTCGATACCGCGGCGGGCGAGCGCGGCTGGCTTTATCGCGGCCTGACACTGCTGATCATTGCCTGCCCCTGCGCGCTGGTTATCAGCATTCCTGTCACAGTAGTGAGCGGCCTGACCCGACTCGCGCAACTTGGCGTGCTGGTGAAAAGCGGTGCCCTGCTGGATCGCCTCGCCGATATCCGCGTTATTGCTTTTGATAAAACCGGTACGCTGACGCACGGCAAGCCGGTGGTGTCCGGCATGCTGACCCGCGATTGCGTGCATCCCGCCGACCAGTTCGGCACTTGTAATCCATGCGAGGATGTCATGGGAGATGCGGCCGCTGTAGAACGTGCATCCGAGCATCCGGTGGCGCATGCCATTGTGTCGGCTGCCAGTGGTAACGGCAGGCATGTTGCCATGGCACAGAATGTTGAAGCTCATCCCGGCAAAGGCGTCAGCGGCACCGCAGAGTGCGGCCACAAGATTGCGGTAGGCAGTCGCCGGCTGTTCGAGGCCGGTCAGGAGGGTTTCAGCGAAGTCGACGCCGCCGCGCGCACCGCCGAAGATGCCGGGCAGACCGTCATGTATGTCTCCCATGACAACAAGGTGGTCGGTTACATAGGTGTGCAGGATGAGGTCCGTGAAGATTCCGTGCATGCACTGGAAGAACTCGGCCGGATGGATCCGCCGATTCGCCGGGTCATGCTGACGGGTGACAACCGCAAGTCGGCGGAGCGGGTTGCGGGCCAGATTGCGGGTGTGGACGAGGTGCGCGCGGAACTGCTGCCGGATCAGAAATTGCAGGCCATTGAAGAGCTCGGTGGCGATGACATGGCCGTGGCCATGGTCGGTGATGGCATTAACGACGCACCGGCGCTGGCGCGTGCTGACATCGGCATTGCCATGGGCGGCGGCGGCACTGCGCAGGCCATGGAAACTGCCGACGTGGTGCTGATGCAGGACGACCTGTCGCATGTGCCGCTGGCCCTGCGCATGGGTCGTGCCACCCGGCAGATTATCAAACAGAACATTATTCTCAGCCTCGGGCTGAAACTGGCCTTTCTGGGTCTGGCCATTCCCGGTATCGCTACGCTGTGGATGGCGGTCATTGCCGACGTGGGTGCTACACTGCTGGTCACTCTCAACGGCATGCGATTGTTACGCCGTTCCTGAAAGGACGCTCCTGAATGAATGTAGCCACCACCGGCAGCTTCGGGCCGGTAAAACTTGCTGCGGGTGTCACTACGCGGCATGTGTTGTGTTATCTGTTTGCCGCGCTGATCAGCATCGGCATGTTTACCTACCTTATGTCGCTGACACCTTATGTCCTTAAGGTGAACCTGGGCATTCCCGAAGACCAGCACGGACGGGTCATCGGCAACCTGCAGTTCTGGCAGGAAATTGTCGTCATGGTCAGCATCGGCTGGTGGGGCGCACTGTCCGACCGCATCGGTCGCCGCAATACCTACATCCTGGCCTGGCTGGTGATGGCAGCCGCTTATGGCATCTATGCTTTCGCGACGTCCATTGAGGGGCTGTTCGCGTTGCGCACGGTTTTTGCACTGGGCGTCGCCGCCACCACCACCAACCTGTCGGCATTACTTGCAGACTATCCGCTGGATCAATCCCGCGGCAAGTTCACCGGCATGGCTTTTTTCCTCAACGGACTTGGCGCGGCAGCCTTTTTCGGTGGCCTGAGTCAGCTGCCGAGTGTTTACCAGGCGCAGGGTGCTGATGAACTCTGGGCCGGCCGCTATGCCTACCTGACCGTTGCAGCGATTGCCTTTGTCGCGGCAATTGTGATGACCGGACTGAAGCCGGGACGCCCGGAGGAAGCCACGGATCAGGAAGCCAGGCCGCCGCTGCTGGAACTGGCCAGAAAGGGTCTGGCGGCTGCCAGCAACAAACGTATCGGCCTGTCCTATATCGCCGCGTTCGCCGCCCGTGCCGACATGGCCATTGTTACGCTGTTCATGATTTTGTGGGTGGTGCAGGCCGGCAGCGCCGCGGGCATGACGGCGGCCCAGGCACAGGGTCGCGCCGGCATATACGTAGCCGTGTATTCGCTGGCGGCGCTGGTTTGCGCTCCGGTGATTGGCTTCGTTGCTGACAAGATAGACCGCCTCGCATTAACCATCGGCGCATTCGCCATGGCTGCGCTGGGTTACGCGTGGCTTGGCGTGTCCACCGATGTATTGTCTTTCGGCGGCATGATACCGGCACTGGTGCTGGCCGGTTTCGGTCAGTCCAGCGTGGCCATGGCCATCACGGTACTGCTCGCCCAGCAGTGTCCGCCAGACATCCGCGGCTCAGTATTCGGCGTACAAAGTTTTTTTGGCGCCGTCGGCATACTGGCTATCTCCTGGGGCGGCGGCCAGCTGTTTGACCTGGTCGCGCCGGGCGCACCGTTCATCGCGGTTGCCGTGGCGAATGCCATAGTCCTTTGCTGTGGGTTAGCGCTGCGGACTCAGGAACGATCATAGATTGTTCAATAGATTCACGCTGCGCGCTCGGCCGCGCAACTCTTTCTCGCTCGGGATTCGCTGCGCGAAACTCGCTCGAAAGAGGCCGTCCGATCACTCAGCTTGATCTTATTGAGAAAGGTCTATAAGCAGTTTATTTAGCCGCTGCACAAACAGACCAGGATCTTTAGGCTGCTGTCCTTCGGCCAGCGCCGCCTGATCGAACAGCACATGACTCAGGTCAGCAAAGCGTTCGTCGTCCTGCTCAGCAGCCAGCTTTTCCACCAGCGTGTGGGCGGGATTGATCTCAAATATGGGCTGCGACTCAGGCAGTTTCTGCCCGCTGGCTTCCAGCACCTTGCGCATTTGCTTGCCCATGTCGTACTCATCCACCACCAGGCAGGCCGGTGAATCGGTCAGCCGGTTAGTTGCGCGCACTTCCTTGACGTCTGCGCCCAGCACGCCGGCAATCCGTTCAATCAGCTCTTTGTGAGTTTCATTAAGTGCTTCCGCCGATTCAGCATCGTCTTCGCCTATATCACTTAGATCCAGCTGACCGCGACCAACATCAACAAAACTTTTGCCGTCGAATTCCTGCAGGTAGCCGGTCACCCATTCATCAATGGCATCAGACAACAACAGCACTTCGATGCCTTTCTTGCGAAAAACTTCCAGGTGAGGACTGGCCTTGGCAGCATTGTGGTTGTCGGCGGTGATGAAGTAAATCTTGTCCTGACCCTCCGGCATCCGGCTGATGTAATCGCCCAGTGAAACGTTCTGCGTGGCATCGCCGGTATGGGTAGAGGCAAAGCGCAGCAGACCGGCAATCTTGTCCTTGTTGGCACTATCCTCGCCCGGACCTTCCTTCAGCACGGTACCGAACTCATCCCAGAAAGCCTGATATTTCGCCGGGTCTTCGTCCCTGGCCAGCCGGTCAATCATGTCGAGCACGCGCTTGGTCAGCGCCGCACGTATCGCCTCGACATGGGCGTCCTGCTGCAACAATTCGCGCGAGACGTTTAGTGACAGGTCGTTGGAGTCCACCACGCCGCGCACAAAACGCAGGTACAGCGGCAGAAACTGGTCCGCCTC
>JAUIEY010000175.1 GCA_030429685.1 Gammaproteobacteria bacterium | reverse complement strand
GACAGATTGGCAGGGCATTGCTTGCTGCCATGACCACGGTGGGTTCCATAAAGTAGCCTTGATCAAAACCGCCGGCTCGCTGACCGCCGGTCAGTATCTCGACTCCTTCGGTATGGCTGGCTTGCTCGGCGTAACCCAGCACGCGCTCCAGTTGATCCCGGGAAATAAGCGCGCCGATTTCGGTGGCAGTATCGTAGGGGTTGCCTAAACGCAGGTTGCGGGTGCGGGCAACAAACGCCTCGGTAAAGCGTGCGGCAATGCCTTCCTGCAACAGGATCCGCGAGCCGGCCAGACATTGCTGACCGTTATTGGAAAATATGGCGACCAGTGCGGCATCCAGCGCCCGCTCAAAGTCAGCGTCATCGAAAATTATGTTGGCAGACTTGCCGCCGAGTTCTGTCACCACTTTTTTGATATTACGACCGGCTTCGGCGCCTATCAGCCGGCCGGTGGCAGTGCCGCCGGTAAAAGCCACCACATCGACATGGGGGTGGGCAACCAGCGCTGCCCCGGTAACCGGACCGCGCCCGTTGACCATGTTGACAACCCCTGGCGGCAGGCCGGCGTCACGGAAAATATCCATAAGCAACGTAAAACTCAGCGGAGTGAGTTCACTCGGTTTCAGCACGCAGGAATTGCCGAAGGCAATGGCTCCGGCAATTTTCATCGTAGCCAGTGCCAGCGGCGCATTCCACGGTGCGATCAGGCCGGCAACGCCAACCGGATCCCGCTTCACGTAGCTCAGGTAGTCCGGATGCTGATCGAACACCGGATTTGTGTTCTGCGAGATGTATTCGGCAAAGAATTCGAAGTTCATTGCCGCACGTGGAATGTGCCGGTTGAAGGCCTGTGCAATGGGTGCGCCGGTATGCGCAACCTCGAGCGCGGCCAGTTCATCCTGCCTGGCGATGATCAATTGGCTGATGCGGCGCATGATGCCCTGACGCGCGCTGACCGGACTCTGTGACCACCGGCCGTCAGCAAAGGCATTTCTGGCAGCCTGCACCGCTGCATCCACTTCGTCGGCGTCGGCTTCCGCAACGCTGGAAATCTGCGCTTCGCTGGCGGCAAAAACCACCGGCAGACGTTCCTGCTTTGCGGCGGATACCCATTGGCCGTCGATGTAGCTTGATACGGTATCCGGAATGCTGTCGGGCAGATTGGTATTTGTCATCATCGTTTGTCTTCCTGTTGCCAGGCTTTAGTCATGCAATAACCAGCGGTCGGGAGAATTTGGCGCCAGCCCCAGGCCGGCCAGCGCTGCGTGCGCGAGCGCCAGATTGGAGGACACCACAGCCCGGCCTTCCGCGCGCAGTTTTTTAATCAACGGCAGGCCCGGCATTCCGGTACCTGAAATTACAAAGGCATCTGCTGCGGTATCGAGCAGTTTAGCGGCCGCGGCAGCCGCATCGGTCGAATGCTGGTCGTATATGGCATAGGTATTGTCCGTGCCGATATCCACCTGCGCACAGCCTTTGACCTGGTAACCGTGCCGCTCCCAATACTGCATAGCAGGCCGGTTAAGCCAATCAGGGTAGGGCGATAGCAACACGATGCTCGTGGCTTGCTGTTGTTGCAGCCACGCGGCAATTGCGTCGGCAGCCAGAATCACCGGAGCCCCGAGGATGCCGGCCGCGGCATCGGCGTACTCCCGCCCTTTGCTATCCGGCAGAAAATAGGAACTGCCGGTGCAGGCAAACATAAAGCCGTCCAGGCGCATACTTGCGTAGCGACGCACGAACTCCGGTAAATGCTGCAGGTAGTCGAGCAACCGCTGTCGTGGCTCGGCGCTGCTGCTGTTCAGACGCACTGTGCAGTACTCGACGCCGGCCGGCATCAGGCGGCGGAATTCTGCTTCAACGGTCGGGTTGCCCTGCGGGGTGCCCAGCCCGAGTCGTCCATTCCAGCCGTAGTCGGGTCGGTCGGCCATCACTGAATCTCGGCGGCCTTTCGCAGACCGCTGATCATGGAAGAATGCAGCAGGTAATCGCGGGCCCGTTCAGGATCGGCAGCGATGGCCTGCAGACGTGCGAGTTCTGTACGCCGGAATTCCGGATCGCGTTGCTGCATGCGCGTGCGGTTTTGATGAGCCTGCTGCAGGATCTGCTGTTTAGCGGTGGGCTGCCGCTGCCGCGTGTAGCGGTCCAGCGCGTCGAGCGGTAACTTGCCGCGATACACGTCGGGTAGTTTGTCAGTCAGGTTGAATGCGTCGTGGATGCCGCCGTTCATGCCCATGCCGCCGGACGGCGAATTCAGGTGAGCGGCATCGCCCGCCAGCAAAACCCGGCCGATCCTGTATTCATCAACAATACGCTGGTGTATGCGGTACGGCCGCACCTCATTCACCCGGTATGGTTCCGGCCGTGACACTATGCGTTGCAGCTTGTTCTCGATGCTCTGGTCCTCCAGTGCAGCTGCCTCGGTTTCGTGTTCATCAGGATACAGACTGCAGCGCCAGGTATCGGGCAAGCGTAACAGGCTGAACGTACCCTGGTCGCACCAGACGTAGTTGACGTTGGCAAGGCCAGGCAGATGCTGTTCGAACGGAAAATCGGTAGTTACCAGAATGGTCGTTTCCGGGTAGGTCAGGCCTGTGAAGGACATTTGCAGCGCTTGGCGCACGGTGCTGCGCGACCCGTCTGCGGCGATCAAAAACGGTGTAACGAGGTTTTCTTCGCTGTTGTCCGGATTACGCACACGCAGAATCACGCGATCAGCGCTTTGCTCCAGGCCGATGAGCTCCGTTCCCATCCGCAGTTCCAGCAGCGGCTCAGATCGCGCCTGGTCGGCGGCCAGTGCACAAAGTACGCGTTGCTCGACCTGCAGCCGGAACGGATAACGCGTGTCAGCACTGATGGCCTCCAATTCAAACTCTGCCTTCTCATGCGTTTCGTGCAGCCGTATTTGCCAGCTGCGGGTTTCCAGTCCCTGCCGGCGCAGCCCGGCGGTCAGGTCCAGTTCATCCAGCATTTCCAGCGTGGGTGGGTGAAAGGTCGAGGCGCGCAGGTCATCCTGCAGGGCGACCTCTTTTTCCAGCAACAGCACCGGCACGCCGGCTCTGCACAGGCGCAGCGCTGCAACAAGCCCGACGGGTCCCGCGCCGACAACGATTACTGGGTTTGGCATTAGTGCTCTCTGGTGGGATGCGGAGGGCAAGCATAAACCGGTCGGCCTCATGCTGCACGGCAGCCACCAAAGCCCTATTTAGTGAACCAGTCGACAAAAATTTGCGGCGGCTTATGTCATTTTCGCGGTATCGAAAGGGGTTCGGAAGCCGACTGGATGGGTTTTGGCGCTATAAGCGGTCATGATGCACGGGGGTTGCCTGCGGTTGCTGCAGCGCAATCGCGCGCGCGGCCGTTCCTGCTTGCCCTGCTGGCTGCGTCCTTACTGCTGGTTGCTGACAGCGGCGTAGCCGAACCCGCAGAGGATTCCATGGTGGTAATTACCAACGCGTCCGTCGATCAGGATGTCATCGCACGCCGCACCCTGCGCGCGATTTTTGGCATGCGGATGCGTAACTGGGGCAATGGCGAATCTATCACCGTCTACGTGCTGGATGATCGCGACCCCCGGCACATGAGTTTCTGCGAACGCAGGCTGGGTATGCTGCCCTACAACCTCCGCCGCAACTGGGACCGCCTGATTTTCTCCGGCACCGGGCGGGCGCCCATTCGGGTCGCGACCCTCGAGGAAATGATCAGTCTCGTGCGCAACACGCCTGGGGCAATCGGTTATATGAGTGAGGACGAAGTCGATGAGTCTGTCTCGATTCTGCAGATTGGCTAAGTGTAGAACTGCACTTTCACTTGCCGCCTTGCTGCTGTTGGCCGCGGTGCCGGCCGGTGCGGTAGAAGGTCTGCAGTACCAGGGCGTCATCACTCAGGGTGCCGTGGCGACAACGGACAACAATGTTGCGGGCGACAGTTCCGACGGTGTCAGCTTCGAATTCACCGAGTTGTCGCTAAATTTCTCCAAAGAATTCGACCACGGCATCCAGATCGGCGGGCAGGGTATGTACCGCAGCTACGGCGATACCTATGAGGAACTGGATATTGACTACCTGATTGTCAGCAAGAGCATGGTGCTGGGGCAGGCTGGGGTTGCCGGCGTTCGGCTTGGGCGTTTCAAGAACCCGCTGGGTTTGTACAACGCAACCCGCGATGTGGCATTTACCCGGCCTTCGGTGTTTCTGCCCGAATCAATCTACACAGAAAATTTCCGCGACCTGCTGCTGTCTACGGATGGTATTGCGGCTTACGGCGATCTGTTTACGGAAAGCGGCGAGTGGAGTTTCGAGCTGGGCGCCGGAAAGCCGCGCATCAAGAGCGACTCGTTGCAGGAGCTTGATGCCTACCAAACCCGTTTCTCGGATGAAAGATCCGTCGTTGGTCGTATCGCTTACGATCATGACGGTGGCCGAATCAAGGGTGCCCTGAGCTACCTGGCGCTGGATTTCGATATGGCGTTGTCGGGTACACCGCCACCGCCGGCGCCTCCCATTCCATTTGCTGACGTGCCGGGCGAGCTCGACCACTCGCGCTGGATCGCATCGGCTGAGTATAGCTGGCGGG
>JAUIEY010000174.1 GCA_030429685.1 Gammaproteobacteria bacterium | reverse complement strand
GCATCATGAACAATGCGCGCAGTGGGTTGCGCAGCATGGAACGATTGGCTAACGCGAGGCTGGCAGAAAATTTCATCACGCAACCCCCGATGCAGGAGCAGGCTGCTGAACCCGGTCAGAAGCAATGGTGCCGTCGGCAATCAGCAATTCGCGCCCGGCATAAGCGGCGGTCGCCTCGTCATGCGTAACGATGAGTATGGTGCGGCCGTCTCGGTGCAAATCCGTCAATAGTTCCATCACGCTTTCACCGGCGGCCGAATCAAGATTTCCGGTAGGCTCATCTGCCAGCAGCACCGGCGGATCGTTCATCAATGCCCGCGCAATGGCCACGCGCTGCTGCTCACCACCGGACAATTCAGCAACAAAATGGTCGGCGCGGTCGCCAAGCCCGACCCGCGTCAGTAGAGCCATGGCCTTAGCCCGATCAACCGTGTGTTCACCATACAGCGCCGGCACTTCGACATTTTCCAGTGCGGTAGTGCGTGGCAGCAGGTTAAAAGACTGGAACACAAAACCGAGTTGCTTGCTCCGCACCAGGGAGCGTTGCCGGTCGTCATAGCGCGATACATCTTCGCCGGCCAGCAGGTAGGTGCCGGATGTAGGGGTATCGAGGCAGCCGAGAATATTCAGCAAAGACGATTTGCCGGAGCCGGACTTGCCGCGAATCGTGACGAACTCACCGCTGCTGATGCTGAACGTGACATCCCGCAGGGCGGGCACCGGCGTGCCGTCACCGCGACGGTAAGTCTTGGCAAGGTTTTTGACTTCGATAATCATGGCATTAGCCCTGTTCTGCGGCGCGCTGCAGCAGCGCAACTTTGTCGCCGGGCCCTATGCCCTGACGGATCTCACTGAAGCCGGCTTCCCGGCTGCCCACACTGACGCTGCGACGTACCAGTTCTCCATCCTGCTCGACCAACACGTACTGCTCAAAGCCGTCACGCTGAATGGCGCGGCTTGGCAACACCAACGCTTCGCGCTCGGCTGTGCGGATCGACACATTGGCTGTCATGTCGGGACGCAGCCGGTCCACCGGTGAATCGATCTCAATCATCACCTCAAAATTGACCACGCCCGAAATGATTGTGCCCTTGGGCGCAATCTGCTTGACGGTGCCTGCGAATTCGATAGCGGGAAAGGCCTCCACGGTGAAATAAACCGGATTGCCGGTTTCAACGGTGCCGATATCCGTTTCGTCCACCATGGCAACCAGTTCAAGTGCATCCCGCGCGATGATGGTCGCGAACGTAGGCGTTTCAAACGAAGCAGCAACAGTCTCGCCTTTTTGCGTCGAGACAGATGCTATGGTGCCGCCGATGGGCGCCCTGATCACCGCATACTGCAAATCCGTTTCAACAACTGCGGCGTCGCGACCTGCCTTGTCCAGGCGCGCGCGGGCATCGGCCAGGTCAAGCTGCCTGTCCTCAAGTTCATTGGCAGGAGCAAGGCCTTTTACCGCCAGTTGCCGGGCACGTTCCAGTTCAATTTCAGCGCGCTGCACTTCCTGGCGCAGCACACGCACCTGTGCGTTGGCCTGTTCCAGGCGTGATCGCAGGCTGCGCGCATCGATGCGGGCGATGACATCACCCTGACTCACCTGCGAGCCAACCACCACGTTGAGCTCCTCGACAATTCCGGACAACTGGGAACCGATACGCACTTCGGCCCCGACCCGCAGCCGGATGATGCCGGTCGCCAATATGTTGGAAGCGATTGAGCGAGTCTCAGCCTGTGCATAACTTTCGACTAACAGCTCATCGGCATTGCCGGCCGGCTCACTCAGCAGCCACCAGGTGCCGCCGGCCAGCGCCGCCGCAATCAGTAATGAGGCAATGATGCTGCCTGGTTTCATTCAGCTCGCTCAAACACAAACCAGATGGCTTCGTCCGCGTCAGGATTACCAGCTTTGGTCATGGTGACATTCAGGGTTGCGCCGCCGTCGGTCAGGCAGCGCGTCTCGGTGCGCTGCTCCTCGGTGCCGGCTATAGCGCCTTCGGCAGCCCAGATCGTAACCAGCCGGCCTCCGTCCCAGCGTGTGGTGGTCTGACTCTCGGCTCCCATGGCAGCTTTATTCGGCATGGCAGCTCCGTTCAGGTCGTAAACCACGCTGCGCTCGGTTGTCATGCCGGCAAAAACGTCGGTCATATCAAACGTCACCGTGTCTTTCGTCTGCGACGCCACGATGGTCTCGTTAACCGCTTTCATCATGCCCAGGTTGGCACCGCGATCCGTATTCAGCACCCATTTGCCGCGAAAGTCTGCCGGCGGATTGCCGATGTCCGCGCCGGTATCGGTCGGACTCGGCTTGGCGCAAGCCTGCGAGGGCAGGGTAGCGGCAGCGGCGTTATCGCCACCGGCAGAATTGCCGGCAGGCTCGGCACAACCTGCCAGCATGACAGCAGGCAGTATGGCTAAAGCGATCAATTTGGTCATTTCGAATCCTCTGTTCAATTCTTTAATAGAAGGCCGAGCATCGAGTCTCTGTACACTGTTTCGAACTCGGGCAATACATGGCAGAGCCGCAACATGGGAACACCGGTCTTGGCGAGCACCCGGTAGGCGAGATCAACATCCTTGATGCGCAACAAATCTGCATTGGCGATAGCCTGTAGCTTGGCCCGGATTGCCACACCGAACTCATTGTGGGGTTGGCGTATTAGCGGGAACACCGTTGCATCGATCATGTTGATCAGCATCAGAGCTTCATGATGCTCGCCCCACAATTCCAGGTACATATCAATCAGTTGTTCTGCCTGCGCCAATGGGTCTCGCGCGTGCTGACGTGCCAGCGCGGCAATTCCGGAATCAAAAACCGGCAGCATCACAGCCGCGGCAAGTTCGCTCTTGTTAGCGAAAAAACCGTAAAACGTTGCCCGGGAAATACCTGCAGCTTCGAGTAATTCCTCGACGCTGACCTGCGCGAGTCCCCGCGCAGCGAAAAGCTGTGCACCGGTCGCCAGCAGGCGGTCGCGCATTTCGCTGCGCCGGCTCGCGACCTTGTCGCTCTGGATAGCATTGCCGCTGCGGGGCTGCGTGGCAGAGTCATTCATGACGCAAACATACGCCTATGTATGAAAACATACAACTGTGTATAACTACGTATCAGCAGCCATTATTTGGAGCGCTACTGTAACGACGGCTGGTATTGCGCGCTGCTGCGGCGGTAGTCAGAATCACTGTTTCAAACCCAATAGCACAGCAGACCCAATGCGCCTTACTTTCGCCTGCCTGGCAGCACTATTCGTGCTTGTCGGCTGCACGCAGCAACAGCCGCATGAGCCGGACGCCGGCGCGCCGGAGTCAGCGCCGCCGAACCGCGCGGAACAAGCGAACAAGCCGGATCCGGTGGCTGAACCCAGAAATTCACTGGATTTGTCGCTGCCGCAAGACTTTTTTGCCGACGAAGAAGTACCAGCAGCCGGGGCGCAAAAACCGCCTGATTTTGATGCCGGAGCCCTGTTTGACAAGACTGACGAGGGCCGGACCAAAGTCAGGGTAACCCCGCACCTCAAACCAGGGGAACAACCAATGCAACTTCCCGAAGTGGATGGCGGCACTGTTTCGGTGGAGAAAAAGACCAAATAGCGCAAAATCGTTGCCATCCGTGCGGGGTGGCAATACATTGACTGGATGGACCAGATAGCAAATTTTTTCGACCAGAAAGTGCTCACTTTGGGCGAAAGCACCCTGACGGTAGGGCAGCTCATCCTCGTCCCGACTTTGCTTATCATCGGTCTACTGCTGGCCCGCTGGCTGGGGCGCCTGCTGGTGGCGCGCATGACGGCCGCGGATGTAAACCCCGATCTGATCCATCTCGCCAGGCGGGTTTATTTTGTCGCGGTCCTGCTGGTTTTCCTGTTCACCATTCTGGAATTGCTGAATGTACCGCTAACAGCATTCGCCTTTATTTCGGGCGCAGTGGCAATCGGCATCGGCTTCGGCGCCCAGAACATTATCAACAATTTCATCAGCGGCTGGATACTGATGTGGGAGCGTCCGATCCGCATCGGTGATTTTCTGGAAGTGGGCGATACGATGGGCACCGTTGAGGCCATCAACACCCGTTCGACACGTATCAAGCGCGTGGATGGTGTGCACCTGTTAATTCCGAATAGCCACCTGCTGGAAAACATAGTGGTCAACTGGACTTTGATTGACCGGGTGATGCGCACCAGGGTGCGGGTTGGCGTAGCCTACGGTTCGCCGGTAAGGCTGGTCCAGGAACTTATCATGCAGGCGGTAACCGAAGACGAGCATGTGCTCAAAGATCCGAAGCCGCTGGTCATTTTCGATAACTTCGGCGACAACTCGCTTGAGTTTGATGCCTACTTCTGGGTTCTGGCCATTGGCGAGCGCGATCTGCGCTCAATCCGCAGCGACGTGCGCTTTCGCATTGACGAGTTATTCCGCGACAATGACATCACCATAGCCTTCCCGCAGCGCGATGTGCATCTGGATTCGCTGTCGCCCATAGATGTGCGCATAACCGGGCAAACCGGAGCACCTGACTAATGACTGACACAACGCAAACCGTCGAGCGTGGCCTGGTCTGCGCATACGAACTGGACGGTCGGGGCGG
>JAUIEY010000173.1 GCA_030429685.1 Gammaproteobacteria bacterium | reverse complement strand
GTCGGCACAGCTGACCGACACGACCTTGCCGTCGGCACCGTTGATTTGCTGCACGCGTCGTCCGAGTTCCAGTCTGGCGCCTTCCTCGGCATGCATGGTCTGAAAGAACTGGGAAATTTCCCGCGCAACCACACGATTCATGACGCGCGACTCGGTTTCCAGCACGGTGACATCCAGCCCGCGCTTTACACCGACCGCGGCAACCTCCAGGCCAATATAGCCGCCGCCGACGATGACGACTTTTCTGCCGGCAACAAAACCATCCTGCATGGCCGCCACATCAGCAATGCTGCGCAGGTAATGCACGCCGTCAAGATCATTGCCGGGGATGGGCAGTTCGCGCGCCCGGCTGCCGGTGGCGAGTATCAGTTTGGAGTATTCCAGCGTGTCGCCGTCAGCGGTGGTCACCGCACGGGCCTGCGGATTGACGTTGGTGACGCGGGTGTTGAGTCTGAGCGAGACATCATGATCCGGATAAAAATTTTCCGGCTTGAAGTAAAGACGCTCAAGCGTAAGCTCGCCGGCAAGAAAAGCCTTGGAAAGTGGCGGCCGCTGATAGGGCACATAAGCCTCGTCGCCGATCATGACGATTTCACCGGCATACTTTTTTTGCCGCAGCGAGGTCGCTGCCTGTCCTGCCGCATGACCCGCGCCGACTATGATTACTCGTTCTGTCATGACGAGGGATTATACTGGCGCTGCCGGGTGTACTGACAAGACGGCGAAACTGCCTGCCAATAATCCCAGACAAGTGAGTGAAACATGCCAAAAGCCATTGTGATTGAAGAATTCGGCGGACCGGAGGTCCTGCAGTGGCAGGACATCAGCGTGCCGGAGCCGGGCCCGGGTGACGTGCTGCTGAAGCACACCGCCATTGGCCTGAACTTTATCGATACCTATCAGCGCAGTGGTTTGTACCCGCTGGAACTGCCTTCGGGTCTGGGGCTGGAAGCGGCCGGTGTGGTGGAGGCGGTTGGCGAGGGCGTTGACTATGTGCGGCCGGGCGACCGGGTTGCTTATACCAGCATGCCGCCCGGGGCTTATGCCGAGCAGCGCGTGTACGCCGCCGACAAGCTGGTGAAACTGCCGGATGCCGTGGCTGACCGTATCGCCGCGGCCGCCATGCTGAAGGGCCTCACAGCCTGGTATTTACTGCACCGATCCTACCGGGCACAGGCAGGCGATCACGTGTTGCTGTATGCCGCGGCGGGCGGTGTCGGACTGATTGTGTGCCAGTGGGCCAAAGCGCTGGGGGTTAAAGTTATCGGCGTGGTCAGCACGGCAGCCAAAGCCGAGCTTGCGCGGCAGCATGGTGCCGCCGAAATTGTCATGGCCGACGCAACGGATTTTGTGGCACAAGTGCGCGCTGTTACCGGCGGCGAAGGCGTGGCCGCGGCTTACGATTCGGTCGGCAGGGATACCTTTATCCAGTCGCTGGATTGCATTCGCCCGCACGGCACCATGGTGTCGTTCGGCAATGCTTCCGGTCCGGTAGACCCTTTTTCAGTGCTCGAACTGGGCAAGCGGGGTTCATTGTTCCTGACGCGCCCCGCGGTGTTTGATTTTGTGCGCACGCCGGAAGAATTGCGGTCGGCTGCTGCCGGGCTGTTTGCCGTCATCGAATCCGGCCAGGTGAACATCGAGGTTAACCAGACCTGGCCGCTGGCCGAAGCGGCGCAGGCGCATATCGCTCTGGAGGGTCGCAAGACCACCGGTTCGACGGTGTTGTTGCCTTAGCCCTTGATCTCAACCTAGGGATTCACGTAGCTGATCGGCCAGAACAGTGGCAGCAGCAGCATCACTGCGACAAACACCACCAGCGTCAGCGGCGCGCCGAGCTTGATGTAGTCCACAAAGCGGTAGCCACCGGGGCCCATCACCAGGATATTGGCAGGGTGGGAAATCGGGCTGGTGAAACTTGCCGATGCCGCCATTGCCACCGCCATCATGGCCGTTTGCGGCATGATGCCCATTTCGGCAGATGCCGACAGAACAATGGGTGACATCAGCACCACTAAAGCCGGCGTGGGAACAATCATGGTGGCCAGCGATGTCAGCGCATACAGTCCCGCGATCACCGGCCACGGCCCGTGATCGCCGAGCAGGTTCATGACTTCGCCGGCGATGTATGCAGCCGCACCGGTGTCCGCCATTGCCACTCCCAGCGGCAGCATGCCGGCGATGAGAAATACGGCGCGCCAGTCAATAGCGCGGTAGGCCTGCTCCATGGTCAGGCAGCCGGTGGTTACCATGGTAATTGCTGCGCCGATTGCGGCGATGGCAATGGGCAGCAAGTCCAGCCAGACAGAGAGAACCATCGCAACCATGATAATGCCGGCTAATGGTGCACGCTTGATGTCCGGCGGTGCTTTCGGTGCCGGGGTCATGGTGATGAAGTCGGGTTCGTCGGCAAACACGTTTATTTTGGTGCGCGGACCAAGCAGCACCAGCGCGTCGCCGAATTCCAACCGTAGCTGGTTCAGATCGGAACGGATGGTTTCGCCGGAACGCCAGACCGCCACCAGTTCCAGACCAAACTTTTCGCGGAAATTGATATCGCTGATCTGCTGGCCGGCCAGATCAGACTGTGGTGCCAGCGTCACTTCCAGCATGGCCAGCCGATCCGATTCATAACTCGACAATTGCGCCGATACGGCGCTGTCGATTTCCAGTTCCTGCAGGCCGCGCAGTTCGTCAAAGTCCTCCGGGCGGCCCTGCAGCAGCAGCAAATCGCCGCCGAGCAGCAACTCATCCGGTTCCGGCATCAGCTGCAGGGCGTTTTCACGAAAAGTGGCCAGCAAACGAAAATCAAATGCCTCACCGAGGCGGGTTTCAGCGAGGCTTTTGCCGCCCAGTTGCGAGTCGCGCGGAATACGTATTACGAACACGCTTTCCTGCATGCGATAGACATTTGTCAGCGCGTTTTCATCCACCACGGTTATCTCGCTGAATTCCGGTGAGCGATTCAGGTCAGCAATGGCGTCGTTATTGCCCTGTAACAGAAGACGATCGCCGGCGCGCAACGGCACCTTATTGATGCCGACGCGGCGAATCAGTTCATCACGACGAATGGCCAGCACGTTGGTGCCGAACTGGCGGCGGTACTCGGTGTGGTTCACCAGCGACTTCACCAGTGCGGAGTCGGCGGCAATGGTTGCCTCCACCAGTTGCACGCGCTCGTTCACCAGCGACTGCAGCAGCGGCGCTTCCCGCTCGATAATGACCTCGCCCCAGCGGCGCAGTTCCTCGAACCGATCCAGGCGGCCCTGCACCAGCAGCTTGTCACCGCCCTGCAGAATGGTTTTGGCCGAGGGCAGGGCTTCGATGCGACCGTAGCGATCCAGCGCGACCACAATCAGGCCAACCGCCGAACCGATCCGTGAGGCCGCCAGGCTCTTGCCCGCAAGTATGGATTGGCGCGGAATTTTCAGGGTAAAAGTGCGTTCCTGCAGTCCGTAGAGCTGCCGCAGATTGCGCTGGCTGCGCTGTTTCTCACCCTGCACCCGCGGCTGCTTCGGCAGCAGCAGACGGCCCGCCAGCGCGATGAACACGGTTCCGGCCAGCAATGCGCCGGTGCCTACCGGAAAAAAATCCAGCAAGCCGAAAGTCTGTTCTCCGGCAGCGCTTAAGGCATCGGCAATGAGCAGATTGGGAGGTGTGCCGACCAGCGTCGTCAGTCCGCCGAGCAGGGTTCCATAGGCCATCGGCATCAGTAATCGTGATGCCGAGATTTCCGTGCGGCGGACCACGTCCATGACCACCGGCAGCATCAGTGCCGCCACGCCGATATTGTTCATGAAAGTCGACAGGCCGCCGGAGACCAGCATGATGACCACGATAAGCACGAATTCCTGTTTGCCGGCAATGCGGATAACCAGGGTGCCAAGAATGTCGGCTATGCCGGTGCGGGTCAGGCCGTCACTGAGTATGAACATTGCCCAGACGGTAATGACCGCCGGATTACTGAAACCGGCGAGGGCGCTTTGCGTGTCCACCAGTCCGGTTATGGCGAGCGCCACCAGCACCAGCAGGGCCACCAGGTCCATGCGCAGTACTTCGGTAACGAACAGTACCAGGGCGACCCCGAGTATCCCGAGCACCAGCGCGATCTCGTAGGTCATGGGCTGCCGTAGCCCCCGCCGCCTGGTGTTTCGATTCACGCTTGTTCATCGAACTCGTGTCGTCGGGCTTCCAGCAGCGACCCAGCGGGCGTGCGCTGCTGCCTTCGCCTTCGCTCCCGCCTGCCGCTTTCGGTCGCGTTCCGCGGCGGCGCTCGGCTGTTTGCTGTTGCTGGGCCGTGGTGACGCCTTCACGGTGGTCTCCTCGGGGTGCAGCCGCGCCCGCGTGTCCAGGCGGCGAATGTGAGCGTGGAAGCGCTCACGCCAGGCTCTTGCCTCGGGCACCAGCGCGGACGCTGGTTCGTCGCTGCGCCAGCAGCTTGTCGGATACGCGCCTTCAGTCCAGATCGCGATGTGTTCCAGGGTGGCGCGGGTAACCGTTCCGTCCGCCAGGCGTTTGTGCTCGCGGAACTGAACCGAGCACGCCATCACGCCACCGCGGCAGGCGACCGCGAGACCCGCGGCAATCTGCGTCGCTGGCAACGTCATCG
>JAUIEY010000002.1 GCA_030429685.1 Gammaproteobacteria bacterium | reverse complement strand
GAGCGTTACCGAACGTATCGAACAATACGCCCGGCAATTTCCGGCGATACATGGTTCCACACCACACCGCTACAAGAACATGCCCTACCGGGTGCTGCTGCGGCTGATTTCGCAGCGCCTGCAGGCTACCTACGATCAGGCGGCGTTCGCTTACGAGAATCCGCAACAGTTTATTGATGATCTGCGCATCATCAGCCGCAGTCTGGCCAGCCGGCGCGGTGCCAATGCGGGTCTGTTTTCAGTCAAGCGGCTGATACGTCGGGCTGAAACCTTCGGCTTTCATTTTTTGTCGCTGGATATGCGACATGACGCCACGGATTTGCAGGCAGTAGTCGGCTACTGCCTTGGCGAAGACAACTGGCTGCAACTCGATCGCGAGACACGCGCCGGGCGCCTGGCGGCCATGCTGGAAGTCAATGCGTCCCCGGTGGTGGAACCGGACAACAGTGCCAAGCGCCTGTTTGCAGTGTTCCGCGCGATCACCTATTGCCGGCGCAAACATGGCACCCAGGCCATCGGTTCCTTGCTGGTAAGGCACTGCGGTGGTGTGGACGATATTCTTGCGGCCATGCTGCTGGCGCGCTGGGCCGATATTCACCGCAGCGATGGCACCATTCCGCTGGACTTTGTGCCCTGCTTCGAAAACAACACCGAGTTACTCAAGGCTGCAGCCCTGCTAACCGAGTTGATGGCCCATCCGCTTTATCGCCGGAATCTCGAGGCACAGGGTTCGCACCAGACCGTCATGCTGAGCATTTCGGACGCCACTGCCGATGGCAGCGTGGCCGGTTCGCGCTGGAATATGCAACGCGCGCACACCGAGCTGAGCAGGATTTTTGATCAGGCTGGTATTGAATACACTTTTTTTCACGGCCGCGGCAGCCTGTCGGGCCGGGGCGGCGTGGCCGATGGCATAGCCCACGGTCACCTGCGGGCAACTGAACACGGTGAAGCCGTCAACGAACGCTACGGTGTGCGGGGAATTGCCGTGCGCACGCTCGAAAAAGCTTTCAGCGCAGTTGCCACCGCGACCGCCGGCCTGCGCCCCAATGAAGCACCGGATCCTGACTGGCCGGTTGCCATGGGCAGGCTTGCCAGCACTGCCGATCAGTGTTTTTCCGACCTGGCCGATGCCGGCTTTGACGAATATTTTCAGCTTGCTACGCCGATCGACGTCATCGAATACATGCGCACCAGCACGTCAGCCGCAATGCAGGCAGATGACAAGCGCAGCAACACGCCATGGGCGTTTGCCTGGGAACAGGGGCGCTTCCTGCTGCCGGCATGGTTCGGCACCGGCACCGGGCTGCAGGACTGCATGGCAGAGATAGGCACCGAGGAAATCCGGGCCATGCTGGCGCAATGGCCGTTTTTCGGCCGGCTCATTGATGACATTGAGGTGGCGCTGGCAATTGCCGATCCGGGCATTGCCAGGCACTACTCACAACTGGCCGGCGAAAAACTGCACGACCGGTACTTTCCTGTTATTGAAGCGGAATACCAGTGCTGTGTCGACGCGCTGCTGACAGTGCGCGAACAAAAAACCCTGCTGGAAACCAACAACACCCTGCGGCGTTCCATTCGGCTGCGCAATCCTTATGTGGATCCCATGAGTCTGCTGCAGGTCAGCCTGCTGCGGCGCTGGCGCGAGGACGGCCGTCCGGACGGCAAACTGTTTACGGCACTGCGCGCCAGTGTAAACGGCATTTCCCGGGGCCTGCAGACCAGCGGTTAGCGCTGCGGCCGCCCGCCATGCGTACCGTTTTTCTGGATTTTGCCTCGCTGCACCCGGCTGATCTCAATACCGGGCATCTGTCAGACGGGCTTGATGCCATTGAGTTCTGGTCAGAAACAGCTGCCGAGCAACTGGCCGGACGGCTGGCTGAAGCCGAGGTGGCGGTGGTGAACAAAATCCGCTTGCGCCGCACGGACCTGGAGCAGGCACCACATCTGCAGCTGATCTGTCTGGCCGCAACCGGCAGCGACAACGTTGATATCGAGGCGGCTCGTGAGTTGGGTATTGCGGTGGCAAACATCCGTGACTACTGCACGCCATCGGTGGTGCAGCATGTGTTTGCAATGATCCTCACTTTGACCCAGCAACTTGATGTCCATCGCCGGCAGGTGCGCGCGGGCACCTGGCAGCAGGCTGCCGATTTCTGTGTGGTCGAGCCGCCGTTTACCGAATTACATGACAAAACCCTCGGCCTGATCGGGCTGGGGGTGCTGGGCGGCGGCGTGGCCGGAGTAGCGCGGGCCTTCGGCATGCGCGTTATTGCGGCGCGGCTGCCATGGCGATCGTCACATTCGCCGGGCGCGAGCGGACAAAGCGCGCCCCGTCTGCCACTGCCGGAGCTGCTGCAACAGGCAGACGTGGTGAGCCTGCACTGTCCCCTGACCGAAGACACCCGGCATATTATTGATGCAGCCGCACTGCAGCTGATGCAACCGCATGCGCTGTTGATCAATACCGCACGCGGCGCTTTGGTGGACACGGCAGCGCTGGCGAAAGCGTTGCGCAACCGGCAGATCGGCGGCGCCGGCATTGATGTGCTGGCAGAAGAACCGCCGGTTAACGGCGACCCGTTACTGGACTATCTGCAGACTGACGAGCCACCTGATAATTTAATCGTCACGCCGCACATGGCATGGGGCGCCCGCGAAGCCCGCCAGCGCGCACTGGACCAGATTCTGGCGAATATCCAGGCATTTCGTGACGGCGAACAGCGCAACCGGCTGTGCTGATCAGGCGTTGCGCAGTACCCGCACCGGCGGTTCATTGACGGCTTTGCGGGTCGCCAGCGTACCGGTAATACCGACGATCAACGCGCCGCTAAGCAGGCCCGTGATCCACAACAACGGATCGATTGCAAATGCCAGGTCAAACACAAAGCGTGCCAGCAGATAGCCAATTGCGCTGGCACCAAGAGACGCAAGAAAGCCGGCCAGCCCGCCCAGCGCGATAAATTCCGCGGCTATGCCTTTGAGTATCTGGCTGCGGCGGGCGCCGAGAGTGTGCAGGATAGCGCTTTCAAAGCGGCGTTCGTCACGGGTAACCTGGACTGCTGCCAGCAACACCACCACGCCGGCCAGCAAGGTAAACAGGAACACGTACTGCACAGCCATGGAAGCGCGATCAATAATTGATCGCACCTGGGTCAGAATCACCTGCAGATCAAACACAGTGATTCCGGGATAGCGTTGCAGCAACGTCCGCAACACTGCGCTTTTTTCATCGGCGATATACAGGCTGCTCAGGTAGGTTTGCGGCAACTGCCGCACGTCACCGGGTGAAAATACAATATAGAAATTCGGCTGCAGTGAGTCCCAGGCGATGCGTCGCGTACTGACAATGGGCGCCGTGACAATTTCGCCGCCCACTGAAAACTCCAGAGTATCGCCGATACCTACGCCCATATTGCGCGCAAACTGGTCTTCTATCGATATCTGCAGCGCACCCTCGTAGCCTTCCGGCCACCATTCACCGGCAACCATTTTGTTGCTGTCTGCCAGTGTGGGCGTCCAGGTCAGGTTGGCCTCGCGGCGCACGAAATTTTCTGCCTGTTGCGACGGGAACTCGTAATCGTTGATAGAAGTACCGTTGATAGCGGTGATCCGCCCGCGGATCAGCGGCAGAAACTCCGGCACCGCGCCGAGTTCCTGCTGAAATAATCTGGCAATGTCATCCCAGTCACCTGGTTCTATATTGAGCAGAAAATAATTCGGGGTGTTTTCCGGCAGACTGCGTTCCCAGTCGCGCAGCACATCGTTGCGCACCACCGTCAGCAACAGCAGCACCATGATGCCAAGGCCGAAAGCCACCACCTGCACCACGCTTTCACGGCCGCGCCGCGAGATATTTGCCAGACCATAGCGCCAGGCCACACCGCCGGCGCCGCGGAATCGCGTGAACGCACGCACCAGCACCCAGCCGGCACCAACCGCAACCAGACTCATTGCGGCCATGCCGCCGACGATATAAAGCAGCAGTTTGAGCTCCTGCACGATGGACCAGATCATCGTCACCAGTGCCGCTATGGCGACGCCATACAGCAGGCCGGTGCTCAGCTGCGGCGGTGCCAGATCATGCCGCAGCACACGCAGCGGCGGCGTGGTGCGCAGCTGCAGCAGTTGCGGCAGCGCAAAACCAATGGCGACCGTGGCGGCCGTGACCAACCCGAGCAATGCCGCCTGCATCGATGGTTCCGGCAAGGTAAACGGCGTCAGCCGGGCCGACAGCTCCGCCAGCACCGTTTGCCCGGCAAAACCCAGTGCCGTACCGATTGCTGCGGTGCTGAGCACAATCAGTGCCAGTTGCGCCAGCATGGTTTGCTGAATAAAGGCCTGGCTGGCCCCCATACTCTTTAATAATGCAACCGTATCCAGATGACGCAATGCATAGCGCCGTGACGCCATGGCAGTTGCGACCGCGGCAAGAATTACCGTCACCAGCGATGCCAGTGTCAGAAAACGCTTGGCCCTCTCAATCGCGGAGGCAATCTGCTCGCTGGCATCCTCGATGCTGCTGATACGCTCTTCGGGCTGCAGCCGGTCCTGCCAGGCGGCGCGGAATGCGGCGGTTTGTTCCGGAGTACCGGCAAACAGTTGCTTGTGCGTGACCCGGCTGCCCGGCCGAATCACATCCATAGCCGCCACGTCGGCTGCGTTGACAATGATCGCCGGTGCCAGGCTCATGAAACCCATGCCCTGATCGGGACGAAACTCCAGCACTTTGGTAAGCCGGAATTCAGCCGAGCCGAGCTTGATCGTATCGCCCAGATCCACATCCAGTCGCGCCATCACGCCGGCTTCCGCCCAGGCAGTACCGGGCTCCGGCACCCCGTCAGCCGCGTAACTGTCGCCAAACATTTTGTCGGCAATCAGCACCGTGCCGCGCAGCGGGTAGCCCTCAGTGGCTGCCGTCACTATGGACAGGCTGCGGCCGCCGGGGGCAATAGCCACGGTAGGAAACTCGGCGGTGGCCGCCGTGCGCATTCCGGCGGCTGCGCCAGCCTGCAGGTAAGTGTCGCCTATCTCAACCGGTGAGCGAATCAGTAAATCGGCGGCAAGGGTTTCGGCAGCCTGAGCCTGCATCGCACGGCCGACGCGATCCGTGAAAAATCCCACCGCGGTCATCGACGTGACCGCAATGATCATCGCAAACAACAATACCGTCAGTTCGCCCGCGCGCAGGTCTCGCACCAGGCTGCGTATGGCGAAACGCAGGCTCTTCATGACCGGTTCAGCATCCGGCCGGCCTCGAGCTCAAGCACCCGGTCGCATCGTGCTGCCAGTTCTTTATCGTGTGTCACCAGTATCAGGGTAGTGCCGGATTGCTTGTTCAGGTTAAACAGCAATTCGCTGACCCGGTCGCCGCTGGCGGTATCCAGGTTGCCGGTGGGTTCATCGGCGAATAAAACTGCCGGATTGCTGACAAAAGCCCGCGCGATGGCAACGCGCTGTTTTTCACCTCCCGACAACTGCCGCGGATAATGTCCGGTGCGTGAACCCAGGCCGACACTTTCCAGTGCTTCACGCGCCCGCTGGGCCGCGTTGTCCGCTTCCGCCAGTTCCAGCGGCAGCATCACGTTTTCCAGCGCCGTCAGCGACGGCACCAGATGAAAGGACTGAAACACAAATCCCACGTCGCGACCGCGCACCTGCGCGCGACCGTCTTCATCGAGCTCTTCCAATCGTGAACCGCATAATTCCACACTGCCGCTGGTGGGGTGGTCCAGACCTGCCAGCAACGCCAGCAATGTGGTTTTGCCGGCACCCGACGGACCCACCAGAGCCACCACCTCGCCGGAACTTACCTGCAGGTTAATGTTCTCAAGTATGGTCAGTGTGCCTTCGGGACTGCTAACCTGTTTGCCCAGTCCCGTAGCGGAAAGTACGATTTCGTCGCTCATGCAATTACTTTTTTCATCAAAACGTGTTGTCGCTATATGCGCTGCCTTGCTATTAGGGTTCGCAGGCCAGGCGTTTGCGGATGAGGCCGCCAGTCGGCCCACCGTGCTGGTGCTCGGGGACAGCCTGAGCGCCGGCTACGGCATGGACGTGCAGCAAACCTGGGTATACATGCTTGAAGCGCGTCTGCACTCAGAAGGTTACGGTTATCGGGTAATCAATGCCAGCATTAGCGGCGACACCACCGGCAACGGGCTGCGCCGGCTGCCGCGCGCACTCGACTTACATCAGCCCGAGATAGTCATTATTGAGCTAGGCGGCAACGACGGGCTTCGCGGGCTGCCGGTTGCGGCAATGCGCGACAACCTGGAACAAATGGTGATCAAGGCGCAGCAAAGCGGTGCCATGGTGGTACTGGCAGGTATTCTGATCCCGCCCAATTACGGTGAGGAATACGCCAGCGATTTTGCCGCTGTCTACGGTGAACTGGCGGCTGAATATGACCTGCCGCTGATACCGTTTTTCATGGACGGCGTGGCGCTGGATCCGAGCAAAATGCAGGCGGACGGCATCCACCCCAACACCGCGGCGCAACCGATATTGCTGAACAACGTCTGGCAGGTGCTCGGCCCGGCGCTGAAAGCAAGCTAGCGCACCTGTTCAGTCAATTCCTGTTCAGGCGAATATGGCCGCGATACTGGCCTGCATGGCTGCGGCAGCGGCGGGCGGGTTTTCTGCATTGCGGATGGGTCGGCCTACCACAATATGATCGGCGCCGTCGCGAAACGCATCCTCGACAGTCACCACCCGTTTTTGATCATCCTCGGGCCGGTTCTCGACCGGCCGGATACCGGGCGTAATCACCAGCAGTTTGTCATCCACAGCCTCGCGCAGGGCGCTGACTTCCAGACCGGAGGCAATCACGCCGTCGCAGCCCGCTTCCAGCGAACGCCGTGCGCGTGACAACACCAGCTCACGCACATCGCAGGCAAAACCAAGATCATCAAGATCGCCGCGATCCAGGCTGGTCAGCGCGGTAACGGCAAGAATTTTCACGTCACCCTTGGCCTCCCCCGCAGCCTCCATAATCGACTGATTGCCGTGAATAGTGGCGTAAGTGACGCCCCGCCCGCTCAGGTTGCGCACCGCCGCTGCAACCGTGGCCGGCACGTCGAAAAACTTCAGGTCAACAAATATTTTTTTATTCTGCGCCACCATCCAGTCCAGCAGTTCAAAGTAACCGCCTGACATGCAAAGCTCCAGACCCAGCTTGTAAAACGTCACTGTATCGCCGAGCTGCTCCACCAGCGCGCGGGCGCTGTCAGTATCAGGGACGTCAAGGGCAAAAATAAGGCGGTCTTTATTAGCTATATTTTTCGGCGTCACGATGAATCTCGTCTGTTCGATGGGCAAAGAATTCTATCACCGCTGCTTAGCCGGCGAACTGGGGATTGTTATCGCAGCGAATCGGAGCGTAGCGACTGAGCGGCGATAACAATGCGCAGGTCGACGGCGGATCCCGAATTAGAAATCGATGGTGTCATCAACCAGACGCCGATACGCCGACAGCGCATAACGGTCCGTCATACCTGCCACATAATCCGCCACCGCCCGTGCGCGACCTGCGTCGCCCTGCTCCTGCGCCCACTGGCGGGCACGGCGCGCATGTTCCTCCGGCATGACTGCCGGGTCATCGAAAAACAGATTAAACAGTGAGCTTACAACCTGATCGGCACGCTGCGTCATGGCCAGCACCCGTTCATGGCGGTAGAGGCTCTGGCGCAAAAAGTTTTTCAGTGCCAGATGCTGTTCATGGGTGGCTGCACTGAAAGCCACCAGCGGCGCGTCAGCCATGCGGACCGCGTCAATGCTGTCAGGTGCAGCCGCAGCAAGATTGGCGCGGGTAGTATCCAGCAGGTCGCTGACAATGCGGTTGATCATGGCCCGTACGGTTTCATTAACCGTCGCCCGCGGGCTGATGCGGCCGTTGCGGCAGATTTGCTCATACTCCTGCCGAAACAACTCCACGCTGCACAGTTCGTCTACGCTGATCAACCCGGCGCGCAAACCGTCGTCCACGTCATGATTGTTGTAGGCAATGGCGTCCGCCAGATTGGCCAGCTGTGCTTCCAGGCCGGGTTGACCGCCACTGAGGAAGCGCTGCCCGAGCTCACCCAGCTCGCGCGCATTGCGCCGCGAGCAATGCTTAAGAATACCCTCGCGGGTTTCAAAGCACAGATTCAGTCCGCGAAACGCCGCATAACGATCCTCAAGTTCGTCCACCACCCGCAATGACTGCAGGTTATGCTCAAAACCTCCGTAATCGCGCATGCAACGGTTAAGGCTGTCCTGACCGGCGTGACCGAACGGCGTATGCCCCAGATCATGCGCCAGGCAAATGGCTTCCACCAGCAGTTCATTCAGGCCCAGCTCGCGGGCTACCGTGCGGGCGATCTGCGCGACTTCCAGCGAGTGGGTCAGCCTGGTCCGGTACAGATCGCCTTCATGGTTGACGAATACCTGCGTCTTGTAGATCAGGCGTCGAAATGCAGTGCAATGAATAATCCTGTCACGGTCACGCTGGAACTCGCCGCGGTAAGGGTGCGGTTCCTCTGCATGCAGCCGGCCGCGGCTTTGCGCCTGCCGGGCCGCGCAGGGCGCCAGACCGGCATCCGGATCACGTGCGCCGGTCACGGTCATGCGGAAAATCCGGCGCAGGTTTCAGCGCACGAATTGTTCACTGAGAAAATCCACCAGCTCATGCTCGGGGTAATCAGCCGTGACTTCTGCCTCACCAATAGCGCGCAGTAACACCAGTCTGATCTGACCGGCAATGACCTTTTTGTCCAATGACATGGCAGCGAGAAAGTCGGCCGGCGGCACTGCGGGTGGTTCCACCGGCAACTGCATGCGCGCTATCAGGCTGCGCGCCCGTTCCACCTGTTCCGCATCCAGCCAGCCGAGGCGCTGCGAAAATGCCGCAGCCATGCACATACCGGCGGCAATGGCTTCGCCATGCAGCCACTCACCGTAACCGGCGCAGCGTTCTATCGCATGGCCAAAGGTATGCCCCAGGTTGAGCAGCGCGCGCCGACCGCGCTCGCGCTCATCCGCGGCAACAATTTCCGCCTTGATCTCGCAGGACCGGCGCACCACATGCTGCAGACGTTCCTTGTCCCGCTGCAACAGTCCCTGGTGCTCGCTTTCCAGCCAGGCAAAAAATTCGGCGTCGCCGAGCAGGCCGTACTTGATGACCTCGGCCAGCCCGGCACCAAGTTCACGCTCCGGCAGCGAATTCAGCGTGTCCATGTCACTGACCACGCATAGCGGCTGGTGAAAAGCGCCAATCAGGTTTTTGCCTCCCGGGTGATTGACTGCGGTCTTGCCGCCCACGGCGGAATCCACCTGGGCCAGCAGGGTGGTCGGAACCTGGATGAAATCAACCCCACGCTGCCAGGTTGCCGCGGCGAACCCGGTGATATCACCGATCACGCCGCCGCCCAGCGCGATCAATACGCAATCGCGGCCGAAGCGGTGCGCCACCAGGGCATCAAAAATCAGCTTGAGCGTATCGAGGGTTTTGGCGGACTCACCCTCGGGCAGTACCAGCGACTCCACCCGGCTACCGGTAACCAGTGCTTCCGCCGGCTGCAGGTACAGCGATACCAGCTGATCGTTGGTGACGATCAGCACATCGCGGCCTTCCACATAGGGGTCGAGCAATCCGCCCTGCCGCAGCAGACCGCTGCCGATCATAATGGGATAGCTGCGCGCGCCCAGATCTACATTGAGTGCCATGTTCTGTTGCATGCTGTTCTGCTTTGTTTCGGCTGTCAAAGCGACTGATGCCGCAATGCTTAGTTCGATTCGGCCGCGAGACGCTCGCGGATTTCGCGCACCACGCTGGTCACGCGCCGCCCATCGGTTGCGATGACCAAATCGGCAATCTCCCGGTACAGCGGGTCGCGCTGCTGCATCAGTTCCTGCAGCAGGCCGGCCGGATCATCACACTGCAACAGTGGCCGGTGGGTTGACCTGGCCGTGCGCCGCAACTGCTCGGGCACCGTAGTGTACAGGTATACCACCGTGCCGCGGGCTGCCAGTCGGGCTCGGTTGGCCGGGTTCACCGGCGAACCGCCGCCGGTTGCCAGCACCACCCCGTTCAGGCCGGTCAGCTCATCAATCATGGCACTTTCCCGGCGGCGAAATCCGGCTTCGCCTTCCTTGTCGAATATCAGGGCGATATCAACACCAGTGCGGGCCTCGATTTCATCGTCACTGTCGTAAAACTGCAGTTGCAGTTCGCCGGCCAGACGCCGGCCCACAGCTGATTTGCCCGAACCCATCGGGCCGATCAGGTAAATATTTCGTTTGCTATGGTCTGACTGGTTCATGGCCGCACTCTGCTGGGCGCAAGCATAAACCATTGCCCGGCTGGCGCATAAAAGCAGAAAAAAAGGCCGGCGAATGCCGGCCTTTTTTTTGGTCCGTTGCTGCCTGCTGTCAGAGGCCGCTGCCGTCGGAACAGGGCCTTCTGCCAAACGGACTGACCACGCCCGGCGGCGAGGCGTCCACGTCGGTGATATCGGCAGCCAGTGCCGGCAGCAGGAAGAACCGTGACTCTGTGTTTTCGGTACCGCCGTCAATCGGCACAGTAGCTGTCAGGCGCACATCCAGCCACAGGTTATATTCCTGCGGATACACCACACAGACTTCCACCGCACCGGCTGCGTCAGTGAGCAGATTCTGCTGCGCCACGCCAGGATCGGCAGCAGCCACGTTGTCGCAATCGGTGGCCACGATGGTAGCCACGTTACCCGCCTCCAGCGTGCCGTTGCCGTTGTCATCCTCACCAAAATCAAGACTGCCGTTCTCATTGCCGCCAGTAGGAATATAGTCTTCGTCCGGACAGAAATCCTCTGTTTGATCGACCATATAGTTGTCGATCCAATATTGTCTATCTTTGACCCAAGCATCGGCCGCGGCATTGACGGTCAATTGTCCTTTGCGGTACTGCCACGACCGCACGGTCAGACGCAGCTCTTCGCCCGCTGCCGGAGCACCGGTCACATCGGTGGCGATCACCGTGTACTGCACGCCGAAGCGGGTGGGGCTGATTTCAAAAACGTCGTTGCCGGTACCGATCACAAAGTTGATCGACCTGCCGGAAACGGTCAGGTTAACCGTGTCAGTGATAGCCGTACCGCGCACTGTTGCAGTGATTACCACACCGCCGTTCTGAGTGGTGGAATTACCGGCCGTATAGACCGTCGTGGCAATACCCTGGCTATCGGTCTGGTCAGAGGAAACCGTCAGACCGCCGCCAGACGGGTCCGCGCTGATATTGAAATCCACGTTGACGTTCTTGACGCGGTTGCCGGAGGCGTCACGCACCACCGCGGTTACCGTAGCCTGTTCGCCGGTAATGAGGTTGTCTGGAAAAGCCGCCAGGTTCAAGGTATCCGGTGTATCTGCCACAAATTCAATGGTCAGCTGGGTGGTCGGACCGTCCACCAGCGGCACCGCGCCCAGCGAGGTGCCGGTAGCGGTAATCGTCGAACGCCCGGCAAAGGTGGAATCAATATCCACGGTGGCCACGCCGGCAGTGGTGGTTGCCGAACTGGCCGTCAGAGTGCCTCGGTCTGCGGTAAATTCAATGGTGGAGCCATCCGGCACCGCGCCGCCACCCTGTTGCCAGGTCAGGCTCAGGGTCTGCGATGCCGGTACCAGCAATATTTCCGTATTCGGTGCCGGACTGGTAAACGCGAAGGTGTCGTTGGACACCGCCAATGTATAGGTCTCGCTGATATTCAGCGTGGGGATGCTGGCCGTTATAACGTCCGGCGCAGCATTCACGCCGTCCGCAGTAAGCTGAACCTGCACATCACCCGATGCGTTGGTTACCGCGGAAGCCGGTATGGTGTTGCCGTTTGCCGACACCAGGCTGATGAGCTGCGAAGCAATACCCGCATCGTTGCCGTCCAGCAATGACAGCGTCAGGGTTGCATTGTCGCCCTGTGCCACATTGGCCGGGCCGGTAATCTCCAGTCGCGTACCCGTAACGTTGATCACAATCGTATTACTGACACCCTGTGCCGGCGCTGATACCGTCACCGTTACCGTGCGATTGGAAATGTTGCCGAAGGACTTGAGAAAAGCTTCGGCGATTCCGGACGCGTTGGTCACACCGTTGTCGACTTCCTCAATGGATCCACTGGTGGCGCTGAACAGCAGATCGGCGCCTTCGACGATGTTGTTGTTGCCATCGCGAACCACGGCCGAAATTTTCACAAAGTTGGTGTTGGACTGGTCGGTTAACAGATCGCTGGAACTCGCCACGAGCTGTATCGACGCAATGCTTCCGCCGGGGACTACGGCCGTACCTGTCAGGGTACCGCCGCCACCGCCACCGCAGGACGCCAGCACCAGTGCCAGCAGACCGATAATGGTTAACTTGAAGTTCTTCATAACGTATTCCCTTACGCGCCCGTCTCCGGGAAATAACAAACTATCCGTGTCTGTAAAACTCGCGGGCGAGTTCATGCATGCAACCGCCCGCCAGATTGTTTAATAAATGGTCGAACCTTCCTTCAGAATCTTCGGTGTCACGAACACCAGCAGTTCCGATTTGTTCGAAACCTTGCGGGTACTCTTGAACAGATTACCGACCACCGGAATATCGCCCAGGAACGGTACCTTGGTCTGGAAGTCGGCATTCTCGGTTTCATAGATGCCGCCCAGCACCACCGTCTGTCCGTTCTCCACCAGCACCTGGGTAACCACTTCGCGAGTATCAATACTCGGAATATCGCCGCCCTCGGTATTCGAAATCAGCTCGCCAACGCTGTCCTTGGTCACCGTCAGATCCATGATGATGCGATCATCCGGCGTAATCTGCGGGGTAACCGTCAGGCTCAGCACCGCTTCCTTAAACTGCGTTGAAGTCGCGCCGCTGGACGTGGACTCCTGATACGGAATTTCCACACCCTGCACAATCTTGGCTTCTTTCTGATTGGCTGTAATGACACGCGGCGAGGAAATCACCTCGGTATTGCCTTCGGCCTGCGCGGCCGAAATTTCAAGGTCAATCAGGTAGTCGTCATCAAGCACCGCCATGGCGAAAGAACCCGCCGGGCTGGCCACCGGCAACCGCACGTTATAGCGGTCGCTCAGGTTCGGCACGGCGTTGATCGGCAGCACGGGATCACCATTGGCAATGTTATCGAGGCCCGCCTGCACATAGGCATCGGTGCCCGCGCCGGTACCGGATACCGCTATCAGGCCGTTGTCGCCCTGATCATCAACACCCGTGAAACCCCATCGCACACCCAGGTCGCGGCTGAAGTCATCGTTCACGACCACAATGCGGGATTCAATCAGTACCTGGCGAACCGGCACGTCCAGCGTCGCCACCAGACGGCGCACATCGGCAATATTGCCGGCCGTATCCTTGATAAGCAGCGTGTTGGTGCGCGCATCAATGGCGACCGAACCACGCTCGGACAACAATGCACCTTCGCCCGATTCACCGACCAGTTCGGCCAGATCAGCAGCCTTGGCATAGTTGACCTGCACAAACTCGGAGAACAGCGGCTCAAGCTCCTGGATCTCCTTCTTGGATTCCAGATCGGCTTTCTCGCGCGCGGCAATTTCATCCGCCGGGGCAACAATGATCACGTTGCCGTTTTCACGCATATCCAGACCCTTGGTGGCCAGCACAATGTCCATGGCCTGATCCCAGGGCACGTTCTGCAGTCGCAGCGTCACGTTGCCGGCAACTGTGTCAGACACCACGATGTTGCGGCCACTGATATCCGCCAGCAGCTGCAGCACAGCCCGCGTGTCTATGTCCTGGAAGTTCAGGGTCAGACGCTCGCCGTTGTATTCCTTGTCGCCACTGAAGATAGTGGCGGCGGCAGGGCCTTCTTTGGCAACTACCGGCTGAATCTCCACCGTGAACACGCGGTCTGACTGATAGGCCAGCTCCTCATAGGCGCCTCGGGCGGCGATGACCAAGCGTGCGTCGCGGTCAACGCGCACGGTATCAATAGAACTGACCGGCGTCGCAAAATCCAGCACGTCGTAGCGCTTAAGCAAATCATCAGGCAGCGCCGTGTTTTCAAAATTGACCACGACCTGACCGCCTTCCTGACGCACGTCGACCGGGATACCGGCGTCCGACAGAGCGATAATCACGCGGCCGCCACCGGCCTCGGTACGACGAAAATCAATCGATTCGATAGCACGGTCGCGCGCCGATGCAGCGGTTGCGGTCGCGGCAGCAGCAAACTGCGTCACGTTGGTTGCGGTGGATACCGGTGATTCCAGTGTCACCACCACGGTGTTACCAGCTACCCGCGTCTGATATCCCACCAGATCGTCAAGGTTCAGCACCACCCGGGTGCGGCCACCGGCTTCAGCAGCCAGCACCGTATCCAGCACACCGATACCAATATCGGTACGGCGACTGTCCAGCCCCAGTGCGGTATCGGCCAGATCCAGCGCGATGCGCGCCGGCTGATCGATGGTAAAAGCCAGCGGTTCGGGCGCCGGTCCGGACAACACCAGGCTGAGTTCAACCTTGTTGCCTGGCAGGGCCTGCGCATTAATGCTCTCAAGCCGGTTACCCGCCTCCTGCGCCCACGCAACAGACATCGCCCAACCTGTAAACAGCCCCAGAACCGTGATCTGTGCGAGACGGGTTTTGAACATGTCCCGCACTTGTTTGGCTATGGTCATCTTGTGCTACTCCCGGATAGCTCCCCTCAGAACAGGGGTCAGTCGCTCAACCCGATTTCTGCTGAACGTTTGTAAAACCCGCCGATACCGTCTGGCACCAGTTCCTCTAAGCGTATTGCCGCCGCATTGATATCGACGATACGGCCATCGTTCTGGCCCACATAGTTGCCGGGCGTTACCCGGTGCACCATGCCGTCCTGTGTCTGGACCAGACCGAAAGTTGTGCCGGAATTTTCCAGCGTGCCAACCATCGCCAGCGTATCGAGCGGGAACTGCTCCAGATATTCCTTGTTGCGATCCTTGACCGGCTTGGGACCGGCAATGGCGGAAGGTGAATCCGGCCGGTCCGGCTGAAACGGCGAACGCGCGCTGTCAGCCGTATAGGCAAAGGTCTCGTATGGTCGAATCTGCGGCAGCGGCTCAATACGGCCGCCCGGCCGCGCTTTAACCTCGGCGATATAACCGCGCAGTTCGTCGTCCACGCCCGCCGAACAACCGGCAGTCAGCGCGGCCACGGCGATCAGTGCCGCGCGCAGAATCAGAGAACTGTTGTACACATGCTTACTCATCAAATCAGCCGTCCCCTAATTCATCCTCTTCGAGGTAACGGTACGTTTTAGCCGTCACGTTCAGCGTCAGCTGGTCGAAACTGCCGTCATTCGTTGCCGGACCGATCTCAATATCATGCAGCGTGACAATGCGGGGCAGAGCGGCAATATCGCTGACGAAATTGCCGAGCTCGTGATAGCTGCCATCGAGCTTGATCTTGATCGGCTTCTCGGCATAGAAATCCTGCCGGTTTTCCGCCATAGGCTGGAACAGCTTTTCTTCCAGTCCCGCAGCCAGGCCCGTTTGCGAAATATCCACCAGCAGGTTAGGGATTTCGGTCTTGCCGGGCAGCTGCTGCAGCATGGTGCCGAACGACCGTTCAATCTCCGCAAGCTGCTCGACGTAGGCGTCAAAGTTGGCGGCCTTGCGCTGCCGTGCCTCAAACACCGTGCGCAGCTCCTGCTCCTCGGCTTCGGCGCGTTCCAGCACCGGCATTTTTTCCTCGATCACAAACAGGTAAATCCCTGCTGCAGTTGCCACCACCGCCACGATGGCGACGGCAGCAGCGCGGAACACAAAGGGCCAGCGCCCGATGTCATTCATGTCCAGGCGTTGCAGTTCCTCGACAAGGTTCATGATTCTTCCTCCTCGTCGGTAATACGCACGCTCTGGGCAAATACCGTGAACTCGCTCATGCGCGGCCCTGAGTCGCTGTTCTTTTTAACCTCGACTACTTCCAGCTCGGGCTTTTCCAGCCACTCGGACTTGTCGATGTTGCGCATCAGCGCCGAGACACGGGTATTGGATTCCGCCGAACCTTTTATTTCTATGCGCTGACCCGTCTGCTTGATCGACGACAGGTAAACGCCGTCCGGCAGGGTGTAAACCAACTCTTCAAACACATGCACAACTTCGGGCCGACTCTGCTGCAGCTCTTCGATAATCTTCATGCGCGCGACCAGTCGTTCCTTTTTGTTTTCAAGGTCGCGAATTTCCTTGATGGTCTCGTCCAGTGCCGCGATCTCATCATTAAGTAGCTGGTTGCGATCACGCTGCGCATCAATGATGCCGTCCAGCACCAGAACTGCGATCAGAACAATCAGGGCCGCAACACCAAAGGCGCCGCCCATGGCCGCGTAAAACTGGTTGCGCCGTTGCGCTCGCAGTTCATCGCGCCAGGGAAGCAGATTGATTCTTGGCATCAGGCAATACTCCCCTTAGTCAAAACTTCTCAAGGCCAGACCGCAGGCGGTCAATAAGGCGGTTGCATCAGCCTGCACGCCCTGCGAGCGGGCACGCGAGGAAATTTTCATGCTGCCCAGCGGATCGCCGATTTCTGTCGGGATGCCGACCTTGGATGCAATCAGGTCAGCAACGCCCGGAATGTTGGCGCAACCACCGCAGACCAGAATCTGGTCGGGCTGCTCGCGGCCGCCGCCGGAGGCAAGGAAAAACTGCAGTGAGCGACTGACCTGCTGGGTCATGTCATCAATAAACGGATCCAGCACTTCCGGCTGGTAGTTTGAAGGCAGACCGCCTTCTTTTTTGGCCCGGCCCGCGTCTTCCAGGCTGAGTCCGTAAATGCGCATGATTTCCTCGGTCAGTTGCTGACCACCGAAGTTGAAATCGCGGGTATAAACCACGCGCAGATCTTCCAGCACACTAAAGGTGGTGCTGGACGCGCCAAAATCTACCACCGCAACCTGGTGGCCAATGCCGGCGTCCGGCATTTGATGCGTCATTAATGAACAGGCGTTCTCCAGCGCAAACGGCTCGACGTCAACAACGCGCGCCTTAAGGCCCGCTGCTTCGACGGCCGCGCGGCGCTGGTCGACGTTCTCGGTTCGCGTTGCCACCAGCAACACATCAACCATTTCCGGATCCGTTTCCGATTCACCGATAACCTGAAAATCAAAACTGACTTCTTCCATCGGAAACGGAATGTACTGATCAGCCTGAATTTCAACCTGCGCTTCCATGTCGTTTTCATTCAGGTTGGCGGGCATCTGAATGATTTTGGTAATCGCGGCGTCGCCGCTGATAGCGATTGCGACTTCGGCCGATTTGGTGCCGGCACGTTTCATCGCGCGGCGCACGGCCTCGCCGACAGCTTCCGCATCGACAATGGATTTCTCGGTAATCGAGTTCGGCGGGGATGGCTCAGCCGCATAACATTCAACGGCAAAGTTTCTGCCGCTCTGAACCAGCTCGATCAACTTGATCGAGGAAGTGGTTATGTCAAGTCCAGCCAGTGTTTTGGAACGAGAAGCGAACATCCATTTTCCCTTCGTAGTCCTTAGCTTGAGCAGACAATGCTACTCTTAGCTTTAAGAGTCAATTTAACTATAAATCGGCAAAATAATGAAATAGTTGAGGCACAACAAATCCGCAGCCCAAGATTACCCCCGGCAGCGGGCCAAAACCGTGACCGATTACCGGTTTGGGAAATGTCCGGCGATTTCGCTGTCAAAGGCCTGAAAGCCGCTAAAACACTGGGTTTGTCACACCACCATGACTAAAATGCATAATCAGCACCCTCTCCACAAGGCACAGAAACCGGGAACTGCATGAGATTTGTTTTGCGCATGCTGCCATGGGCGGCGGCTGTCCTCGCGACATTGGCGTTTGGCGTTGCGGTGAGCGGCTTTGCGGCCTATTACTACCTGCGCCCGACACTGCCCTCGGTGGCCGAAATGCGCGAGATTCCGCTGCAAATCCCGCTGCGCATCTATTCGCGGGACGGCCGGCTGATGCAGCAGGTGGGCGAGCAACGGCGCACCCCCACGGCTTTCAACGATATCCCGGAAATCATTGTGCAGGCCTTTCTGGCCGCAGAAGATGACCGCTTTTTTGAGCACCCGGGCTTCGATTACCAGGGCATTATGCGCGCCGCGCTGAAACTGGCACTGACCGGATCGCGCGCGCAGGGCGGCAGTACCATCACCCAGCAACTGGCGCGCAACTATTTTCTGACCCGGGATCGCACCTTCATCCGCAAGGCCAAAGAGCTCATTCTGTCCATACAGATAGAAAATTCCTTTACAAAACAAGAGATTCTAGAGCTCTACCTGAACAAGATCTTTCTCGGTCAGCGTGCCTACGGGGTGGCTGCGGCTGCCCAGGTCTACTTCGGCAAAACGTTGGATGAATTGTCAGTCGCGGAAGCCGCCACCATCGCAGGCCTGCCGGCGGCACCGTCGCGGCTGAATCCGGTCAGCAATCCCGAGCTGGCGCGCGACCGGCGCAGCTATGTGCTGCGGCGCATGGCCGAACTCAACTTTATTGATGACGCCAGTTACGCAACCGCCATGAACACCCCGATGGAGTCGTTTCTGCACGCGCCGGGAGTCGAACTCGAGGCACCCTACGTGGCCGAAATGGCACGTGCGGAGATGATTCAACGGTTTGGCAAAGCCGCCTATACCGACGGGTATCAGGTAATTACCACTGTTGACAGTGAACTGCAGCGCGCCGCCAGCCGCGCACTGCGCAAGGCATTACTGCAATACGACCGGCGCCACGGCTTCCGCGGTCCGGTGGCGCAACTGGACCTGCAAACCCTGCTTAATGATGCCGCCGACATGGAACCGGGTGTGCGGCTACAGGAATTGCTGAACGCCTATCCGCGTATTGACGATTTGAGTGCTGCCGTAGTGCTGGAGGTTTCCACTCAGCCCGAAGGCGGTGCGGAATTTTTTCTGCATAACGTGGGGCGCATCAAGCTTCCCTGGGAACGCGTGCGCTGGAAACGCTATATCAATGATGATGTCATCAGCGGCGACCCGAAAAACACCGCGGCGATGCTGTCGGTCGGTGATGTCGTTTATTTGCTCAACACCGCACAGGGCTGGCAACTTGCCCAGATTCCGGAGGTGCAGGGTGCTTTTGTGGCGCTTGATCCGCATGACGGCGCTATCGTCGCCATGCTGGGTGGATTTGATTACGCCATTAATAAATTCAATCGCGCCAGCCAGTCGCAGCGACAGCCGGGCTCATCATTTAAACCGTTTGTCTATTCGGCTGCGCTGGAGAACGGTCTTACCGCGGCAAGTATCATTAATGACGCACCTATCGTGGTGAACAACACCGGCCAGGAAGAAGCCTGGCGCCCGGAGAACCATTCCAACAAATTCTACGGACCAACTCGTTTGCGCGAAGGCCTGGTGCGATCCATGAACCTGGTATCGCTGCGGGTATTACGCCGCATTGGCATCGGCAATGCGCTGGAGCATCTGCAGGCCTTCGGCTTGCCGCGCTCAGCGACACCGCGTGACCTGTCGCTGGCGCTGGGCAGCGGCGGTGCATCACCGCTGCAAATGGCGCAGGGTTATGCGGTGCTTGCCAGTGGTGGCATGCGCGTCAACAGTTATGTGATCGAGCGGATTCTCGATGCTGACGGTAACGTGGTGTTCGCCTCTGCACCGGAAATGGTTTGCGAAGCCTGTGCGCCGTTGTGGCAGGGTGAGCCGGCACCGGCAGAAGCAGCGGCAAAAGGAAGCCCGGATGACAATATGTATGCCGAGGTTCCGGCTTACCCGACGGCGCAGGAAATGATCGCCGCTGTTAGCGACTGGCGCCCTGACTACACGGAAACCCCGCTGTTCTGGTCCGATCGCGGGCAGGCCAAACGCGTCATTCCGGAGCAGAACGCCTACATTGTTTATGACATGATGCGCGATGTGATCCGCCGCGGCACCGGTCGGCGCGCCCGCGAACTGGGCCGCTCGGATATTGCCGGCAAGACCGGCACATCGAACAACCGGCGCGATGCCTGGTTCAGCGGCTTCAATGCCGATCTGGTCGGAGTCGCCTGGGTCGGCTTCGATGATGATGCGCGCTCACTGGGCGCGGGCGAAGAGGGCGGGCGCACCGCGCTGCCCATGTGGAAAGACTTCATGGCGGTCGCTCTGGACCGCTCGCCCACCGCAACCCTGCCGCAGCCCGAAGGACTGGTTACGGTGAAGATTTCGCCGGCAACGGGCCTCGCCGCGCGCACCGGGGAGGCCTCGGTATTCGAAATTTTTCGCGACGGTAATGCACCGCAGCCTGCTGCCGAACAAATGGATTTTCTCAGCGAAGAAATTTTCGGCGGCGATCAGGAATCCATATTCTGACCGCGTCCCGGCGTCATTAAATTGTCACGCAATAACGCGTGACAAATGCGGAACTTCAGGGCTATGCTGAAGTCATTCTGATCGAGCCAGGGAGCAAGGCCATGGGTACCAGAGTCATGGGACAGAGATCGGATAAACGCACCAAAAAAAGCGTTGACCGCCGCAAAGAATGTCAGCGCACCCTGCTGGCGCAGGAAGCTGCCCGCTTAATCTGCGACCACGGTATCAAGGACTTTCGCACTGCCAAAAGCAAGGCAGCCTGGTCGCTGGGTCTCAGTGACCGCGGCGCGCTGCCCAGCAATCTGGAAATCGAAGCCGCGCTTGCCGAGCGCAACCGGATTTTCTCGGCAGACCGCCATGCCAGCCTGCTGGGCCGGCTACGCAGCGTGGCTGTGGAAGTCATGTATGACTTGCAGCCTTTCATGCCCTGCCTGGTAGGCCCGGTGCTAAGCGGCAATGTCACGGAACATTCCACCATCAGCATGCATGTGTTCGCTGACTCGTCAGAATCTGTCGGCGTGCGGCTGGACGCGCGCGGCATCTATCATCAGTCGCGACTGCGCCGGCACAGCATACGCCGCGGCAAGGTGGAAGCGTTTCCCGGCTATGATTTTTACGCCGACGATTTTACGGTGGAAGCCACGGTCTTCCCGGAACGCCGCAAAGGACATGCGCCGCTTAGCCCGGTAGACGGCAAACCCATGCGGCGCGCACGCCTGCGCGATGTGGAACAGCTGGTGAACGCGCTCCAGTAGCTGTCAGTAAACGCGTTTCAGCGTTTGGCTACATCAATATAGTCGCGAGCCGCAGGTCCCACATATAACTGGCGCGGGCGGCCGATACGGTGCTCCGGATCAGTGATCATTTCCTGCCAGTGGCTGACCCAGCCGACAGTGCGCGCAATCGCGAACATCACTGTAAACATTGACGGCTGGAATCCCAGGGCGCGGTAGATAATGCCGGAGTAGAAATCCACGTTGGGATAAAGTTTCTTCTCGACGAAATATTCATCCTTGAGAGCAACCTGCTCGAGCTCCAGCGCCAGCTCAAACAGCGGGTCGTCATCCCGGCCCAGCTTGGCCAGAACCTTGTGGCACATGTCGCGGATGATGGTCGCGCGCGGGTCAAAGTTTTTGTAAACCCTGTGCCCAAAGCCCATCAGCCGGAACGGATCATCCTTGTCTTTCGCTTTGGCGACGTATTCGTCGATATTTTTCGCGCTGCCGATCTGCTCCAGCATGCGCAGCACGGCTTCGTTGGCACCGCCATGCGCCGGGCCCCACAGCGCGGCGATGCCGGCGGCGATGGCAGAGTAAGGATTGGTACCGGAACTGCCCGCCAGACGCACCGTCGATGTCGAGCAGTTCTGTTCATGGTCAGCATGGAGGATCAGCAGCAGGTCAATAGCCTCCGCCGCAACAGAATCGATTTCATATTCTTCCGCAGGCACCGAGAAAAACATCTGCAGCAGATTGCTGGAATAGTCGAGATCATTGCGCGGATAGACGAAGGGCTGCCCGAGGCTGTGCTTGTAGGCGGCTGCCGCAATCGTCGGCAGCTTGGCAATGATACGGTGCGAGAAAATCTCGCGATGCCGGGCGTTATGGATATCCATGGTCTCGTGATAGAAGGCGGACATGGAACCAACCACACCGGATACCATCGCCATGGGGTGCGCGTCGTGATGGAAGCCGTTGAATAACCGCAGCATCGTCTCGTTGATCATCGTGTGCGTGCGGATATTGTTGTCGAACTTGTCCAGCTCGGCCTTGGTCGGCAGCTCACCGTAGAGCAGCAGGTAACAAACTTCGATAAAGGAACTGTTCTTGGCCAGCTGCTCGACCGGGTAACCACGATACAGCAGGACGCCTTCATCGCCGTCGATAAAAGTAATCTCGCTGCGGCAGCTGGCTGTCGAAGCAAATCCCGGATCGAAAGTAAAAATATTCTGTTGCGCGTAAAGCTTACGCACATCCGCGACATCGGGGCCGAGGGTGCCACTATAGGACGGCAAGTCGGCGGAGCCTGATTCACCGGTTAGTGTGTAATTCTTATCACTCATATATTCTCTGCTTTGCTTCCAATGGCCTGCCTGTCGCACGGTGGCTGCGGGCAGGTTCGGGCACAGTCGCAACCGGCAGGCCCGGTCCGAACCGAAGGCCGGCGGCCCCTAGACAATCCTTGTTTAAGTATTCGGGGGTACCCGAAAACGAGCAGGTGATTATAAGCCACACGTGGCTTTCGTGCATCCGGACCGTATAGGTATTGGCCGTAACGGCATGCCTGCAACGGCCCGGCGGTTTTACATACCGTATTTGCGACGGAACTTGTCCACCCGACCCGCGGTGTCGACAATTTTCTGCTTACCGGTGTAGAACGGATGACAGGAAGAACAGACTTCAATGTGCAGCTCGTCTTTTATGGTCGAACGCGTATTGAACTCGTTACCGCAGCTGCAGGTAACCTTGATTTCCTGGTATTCGGGGTGAATTTCGGCTTTCATTTTTCTACTGATACCTGCAGAGATACACGGCGGGTGTGGCCGCCAAGGGGCGCGGAAGAATACCGGCTGCCGGCGGGAATGACAAGCGGGGTCAGAACAGTGCCGTGATTATCCACATTATCTGTGGATAACTCTGTGGATGAACACTGTTACAGACCCGTAACAGGCGGAAAAAACAGGAAAAAGGTTAAATCGGCCAATTGCTGACCGTTTTCTATAAAGCAAATAAAAACAAATGCTTATATAGACTTTGCGTTGCCGCACGTGACGAATAACGGGTTAATTGCATGATTTATCATGCAGCGCAACGGGCTGTGAATAACAACGGACTCAGTCTAAGCAACGGCCGCCATACCCCCGGCTCCGGCGGACACCGCGCATCACCCCGCAGCCTTTTCCGCAGGCGGTAAAAAAATACCTTGTAAATCATCCAGAAAGCGCCAGCCATGCGGGCTGGGGCGCATCCGGCCGGACTCACTGCGATCTATCAAGCCGCGCTCCGTCGCGGCTTGCAGGCCGGGTTCCAGCAACGCCGCAGACAGGCCGGTGCGCTGTTCGAACTGCGCCGCGGTGACGCCGTCACGCAAACGCATGCCGTTAAGCATGAATTCAAATACCGCATCGGCGGCGCCGACGGCGCTGCGGGACATCGGTTCACCGGCCGCAACCTGCTGCAGGTAGGCACGCGGATGAGCGGGGCGCTGTTCGCGAAAAATACCGTCGGCGGCACTGAGCTTGCCGTGTGCGCCGGCACCCAGCCCGAGGTAATCGCCGTAAGTCCAGTAGTTAAGGTTGTGCCGACTGTAACGACCCGGCATCCCCCACGCCGAAACTTCATAGTTCTGGTAGCCCGCGGCTGCCAGCCGGGCGGCTCCGGCAGCCTGGATTTCCCACGCCATGTCGGCGTCCGGCAGACCGGCGGGCACGCGCGCAAAAAATACCGTGTTGGGTTCCAGCGTCAGGTGATAGAAGGAAATGTGTTCCGGTTGCAGGGCTATGGCAGCTGCGACATCCGCAACGGCCTGCTGCACTGTCTGACCCGGCAATGCATACATGAGATCGAGATTGATGTTGTCAAAACCGGCCGCGCGGGCCTCGGCAAAAGCCTCACGCGTTTCGGCACTGCAGTGTACGCGGCCGAGCGACTGCAGCATGGCATCGCTGAAACTTTGCGCGCCCAGCGACAAACGATTGATACCAGCTTCAAGATAGCCGCCAAACGCCGCATGCTCCAGCGCACCCGGGTTTGCCTCGAGGGTAATTTCGCAGTTGTCGGCAAGCACGAACTGCGCACGTACAGCAGTCAATATCGTATTCAGCACGTCCGGACTGAACAGGCTGGGTGTACCACCGCCCAGAAACACCGACTGCAATGGCCGCTGTTTTAGTGCTGCGGGCTGTGCTGCAAGTTCAGCAAGCAGCGCCGCGCTGTAGTCCGCGGCCGGCAATTCGCCACTCAGGCTGTAGGAATTGAAATCGCAATACGGGCATTTGGCCACGCACCAGGGGAAGTGCAGGTACAGGCTTAGCGGCGGCAGCTCCGCAGGTGCGTTCACAAACCTGCCATTCAGGCCGCAGCCGCCAGCAGCCGCTGCAGCTCCCGCAATGCTTTGCCGCGATGGCTGCGGGCATTTTTTTCCGCCGCCGGCATAGCCGCAGAAACCACACCGCTGACGGCATCAATAAATATCGGGTCGTAGCCAAAGCCACCGTCACCGCAAGGTGCCAATGCAATCCTGCCTTCCCAGATACCTTCGACAACCAGCGGCGCATTGTCATCGGCATGACGCATAAAGGTAAGCACACAACGGAACCGTGCCCCGCGCCGGTCGGCCGGCACATTCTGCATGACGTCAAGCAGTTTCTGCAGATTGGCGGTATCGCTGGCGCCAATGCCGGCGTAGCGGGCCGAGTAAACGCCGGGCGCACCGTCCAGCGCGTCCACTTCAATGCCTGAATCGTCGGCCAGCGCCGGCAGGCCGCTTTGCCGCGCGGCATGCTCGGCTTTCAGCAGTGAATTGGCTTCGAAAGTCGTACCGGTTTCCGCCACCGGTTCAATACCGAGGTCACCCTGCAATATCACATCGTAGTGGTCGCCGAGCATGGCTTCGATTTCGCGGGCCTTGCCGGCATTGCCGCTGGCAAAAACAATCCGCTGCCGGTCAGTCGCAGCCCCGGCAGCGCGATTCACAATTGCTCCTGCCAGTTGTGCAGGGTTTCACTTTGCGCGGCACATATCTGCGCCACGCCGGCCGCGGCAAGATTAAGCAACTGATCCAGTTCTTCACGCCGGAACGCGTGGCCTTCCGCTGTACCCTGCACTTCGACAAATCCGCCGGATTCGTTCATTACCACGTTCATGTCGGTCTCCGCGGCGGAATCTTCGGCGTAGTCGAGGTCCAGCACCGGTGTACCGGCATAAATGCCGACCGAAATGGCAGCTATCTGGCCATGCAGGGCATGACTGCTGATTTTCCCGGTCGCCTGCATGCGCTCCACAGCCATCGCCATTGCCAGCCACGCGCCTGAAATGGCAGCCGTGCGCGTACCCCCGTCAGCCTGCAAAACATCGCAGTCCAGCGTGATGGTATAGCCATCCAGAGCGCGTAAATCGGCCGACGCCCGCAGTGACCGGCCGATCAGCCGCTGAATTTCCTGGGTGCGTCCGCTTTGTTTGCCGCGGGCTGCCTCACGCCGGCCGCGGGTATGCGTGGCGCCGGGCAGCATGCCGTATTCGGCGGTGATCCAGCCGCTGCCCTGGCCGCGCAAAAAGTGCGGCACAGTATCTTCCACACTGGCTGTGCACAAAACCCGCGTATGGCCAAAATTAGCTAGCACCGACCCCGCAGCATGCATGGTGTAGTCGGATTCAAAGTGCAGCGCGCGCATCTCATCTGCGGCGCGACCGCTTGGTCGTTTAAGCATAATTCCCTGCTTGTCGTGTGTTGCCTGTTATCGCTTCAGCTGTTGATGCGCAGCGCGGCCGCCGACGTGTTGTCACTGTGCGGCGCGGCTTTACCCGTTGCCAGCTCGGCCAGTTTCTGCAAACTGTTTTCCAGTGCGGTATCGGCCTCCGTCAGCCCGGCAATATCCGCATCGCCCGCCGGCGACCAGAAACCGTCGCTGCAGACCAGCATCACATCACCCGGCTGCATGACCTTGCGGGTGCTGACCGACATGCGCGGCAATTCGGCATCGCCGCCCAGGCAGCACTCGACGTAATTGCGCATCGGATGCGAGACCAGTTCTGCAGGGGTGATGACGCCATCATGCAGCAGCACATTCACGTGGCTGTGATCACGTGAATGCTCCAGCACTTCACCACTGCGCAAATGATAGACGCGACTGTCGCCGACATGCGCCCAGAATGCCGCGTTGTCCTGCACCAGGCACAGCGCGCAGGTTGCCCGCGCGCGGGTTTCAATATCCACTTCCGCGCCGAATTCCACCACCGCTGCATGGGCCCTGCCGATGGCCAGATGCAGGAAGCCGAAAGGATCGAATACCGGGTGCGGCTCTGCTTCGAAAGCCTTGACGACGGTCTCCACCGCCAGTTCTGCGGCCCGTTCACCATCGGCATGACCGCCCATACCATCCACCACGATCAGCAACACCGTGTCGCCGGCTGTGGCGACATGCACACGATCCTGATTTTCCTGACGGTCACCGAGTAAACTGACCGCCGCAGTTTCTGAAGTCATGCTGTATTCCGTAGTGCTATTCAGCGCTGGTGCAGCCCACTAGAATAAAATTATTAAACATGAGCGCCCGGGCAGCGGGTGAGTTTACAGGAGACGACCGTGATCCACAGCATGACTGGCTTTGCCAGCGGCGAAACCGACACCGGGCAGGGGGTCCTGCTCTGGGAGCTGCGCTCGGTCAACCACCGGTTTCTGGAAATGCAGTTCAAATTGCCGGACGGCTTCCGCGCCCTGGAACCGGCACTGCGGGATGTGCTGGCCGCCCGCCTGCGGCGCGGCAAAATTGACGCCAGCCTGCAGTTTCGCGCGGACACTGCCGCCGCTGCCAGGCTGCAGCTGGACGAGGCACTGGCCGCTCAGGTTATCCGCCAGGCCGGGCAGCTGGCCGACCGGCTGGATGCCCCGGCAGCATTCTCCGGTCTGGATGTATTGCGCTGGCCGGGTGTGGTGGCCGACGTTACGCCGGACATCAAACCGCTTTACGAACCGGCCACCCAACTGCTGGATAACACCATTGATGCGCTGATTGCCAATCGCGCCCGGGAAGGCGCACGCATTCAGGCGGCGCTGGAAGAACGTCTGACCCAGATCGCCGCGCTGGCCGACGCCGTATCTGCGCGCATGCCGGCCGTGCTGGAAAACATCCGTAGCCGGGTGCGTGAGCGGGCTCTGAGCCTGGAAACCAAAATCGACACCGACCGGCTGGAGCAGGAGCTGGTGCTGCTGGCGCAGAAAATGGATGTGGCCGAAGAACTCGACCGGCTACAGGCGCACGTGGCGGAAGCCCGCGCGACCTTTGTCATGGAAGATGCCGTCGGCCGTCGGCTGGATTTCCTGATGCAGGAATTCAATCGTGAGGCCAACACGCTGGGCTCCAAATCGGCTGACCCGGAGACCACTAAAGCAGCCGTTGATCTGAAGGTGCTGATCGAGCAGTTACGCGAGCAGGTGCAGAATGTCGAATGAAATTGATGACGGCGATCCGGAAATCGGCCGTTTGTTCGTCATAGCGGCGCCGTCCGGTGCGGGCAAAACCACACTGGTGCACAAACTGATGGCCGGCAACCCGAGTCTGCGCTTTTCTGTTTCCTATACCACGCGCCCCAAGCGCAGCACGGAAACCGACGGCACTGATTACAACTTCGTCAATTCGGAGACTTTCGCCGCCATGGTCAGAGCCGGCGACTTCCTGGAATACGCGGAGGTGTTTGACTATTGCTATGGCACTTCGCGCAGTCACGTGGAAGGCCTGCTCAATCAGGGCCACAGCGTTATTCTGGAAATCGACTGGCAGGGTGCCCGGCAGGTACGGTCCCACATGCCCGATTGCCGCAGCATTTTTATCCTGCCGCCGTCAGTGGCGGAACTGAAAAAGCGGCTTACCGGCCGCGCCACCGACAGTGCAGCGGTTATAGAGCGACGCTACCGCGATGCACTGGATGACCTGTCGCACTGGCACGAATTCGACTATGCGGTCATAAACGACGACCTGGCCAGCGCGGCGGCCGAGCTCGCTGCGATAGTCGGCGGCGCTCCCGCGGCGGCGGCCAATGCCACCAGCGACCGGGCCATGCAGGCCCGCATCAACGAAATCCTCGCCTAATCAGTGGCTTCGGACCGCATCGGTGGCTGCGGGGCATTGCAAGCGCGGCGCCAACTCTGTACTCTTTCGCGTCCGCTGCGGGGCTGTCTGCCGGCCCGCGGCAGCGGTGCTGTTAACCAGGCAGAAGAGCGCTAATAAGAATCATGGCCAGAATTACCGTAGAAGATTGTCTGCAACACATCGATAACCAGTTCGACCTAGTTATGGTCGCGGCCAAGCGCGCCCGTCGCCTGGCCAATGGACAGGATCCGCTGGTGGAAATCGAAAATGACAAACCGACTGTCATCGCCTTGCGGGAGATTGCCGCCGGTCTTATTAACGCAGAGATTCTCGAGCAGATGACGCAGCCGGAAGAAGATATTCTGAGCAGCGAAGAAGCCGAGGAACTGTTGGCCAGCACGCCGCTGCCGAGCGCCAGTGCAGCTGCCGGCGCGACCGCCGAATCCCAGCCGGCAACCCCGGCTGCAAGTGAACCGGCAGCAGCTGCGCCGTCGCTGGATGAAGAACTGGCCCGGGCGTTTGCGCAGGACGCACAGCAGACCGCGCAGCCGGAGCCGGACGACAACAATGACGAGCCGGCCGCGGACGACGCCACAAAGCCGGCCTGATACCGCCTGACATAAGCGCCGCGTAACGTCTCGCGGTCGCCGGCGATTCCTTTATACTGGTTCCAGACCGCGCATCAGCGCGCGGGCAACGAGTGTGCATGGAATACGCGGCTACATTGCGGGAAAAACTGCCGCCGGCGCTGCAGGGCGTCGGCTTTCGCCGGCTCATGGCGAAACTCGACTACCTGAGTGACGCCCACAAGGCCAAGGTCAAGGCGGCATTCGAGTTTGGCGCCGCACGCCATTCAGGCCAGACCCGGGCTTCCGGCAAGCCCTATATCAGCCACCCTGTCGCGGTAGCGGAAATCATCGCCAGTATGCGTCTGGACGTTGAGAGCGTATGCGCCGCAATTTTGCATGATGTCATTGAAGACACCGGCACAACCTACGCGGAGATCAGCGCGGAGTTCGGCGAGGACGTTGCCATAATCGTCGAGGGCGTCAGCAAACTGGACAAACTCAGTTTCAGTAACCGTGGCGACGCACAGGTGGAGAGCTTCCGGAAAATGATGCTCGCCATGGTGGAAGACATCCGCGTTATCCTGGTTAAGCTCGCCGACCGTTTGCATAACATGCGCACCCTAAGTGCGCTGAAGCCGGAAAAACGGGTGCGCATTGCGCGTGAGACTCTGGAAATTTATGCGCCCATTGCCAACCGTCTCGGCATCAACTGGCTCAAGGTGGAACTTGAAGAGTTCGGCTTCCGTAATGCCTATCCATTTCGCGCCCGCGTCATTGACGCAGCCATAAAAAAAGCCGAAGGCAATCAGCGCCAGTTCATCAAGCGCATGTCCGACCGGCTGGATAAACGGCTTGCAGAAGAAGGCATACATGCGCGCATTGTCGGCCGCAAAAAACACCTTTACAGCATCTACAAAAAAATGGCGCGCAAGAAATTGCCGCTAAGCGAAATTGTTGATGTTTACGGCATGCGCATCGTCGTCGACAACGTCGACAGCTGCTACCGGGTGCTGGGCATCGTCCATCAGCTCTACAAGCCCATGCCCGGCCGCTTCAAGGACTACATCGCCATCCCGCGGGTGAACGGTTATCAGTCGCTGCACACCACGCTGTTTGGCCCCACCGGCATACCGGTGGAAATGCAGATTCGCACCGAAACCATGCACCAGGTAGCGGAGAGCGGCGTGGCCGCACACTTCAATTACAAGGCTGCCGATCCGGCAGTGATTTCACCTCAGGTTCGCGCCCGTGACTGGCTGGCTTCCATCAGTGAAATGCAGTCGTCGACCAACTCCGAAGAATTCATGGAGCACGTCAAGGTCGACCTGTTCCCGGACAAGGTCTATGTGTTTACACCCAAAGGCGAGATTCTGCGCCTGCCGCGTGGTTCGACCTGTGTGGACTTTGCCTATGCAGTGCACACCGACGTCGGCAACCGCTGCGTGTCGGCCAAGATTGATCGCCATCTGGAGCCGTTGCGGACGCCGCTGAAAAACGGCCAGACCGTGGAAATCATTACCGCAAAAAATGCGCAGCCTAATCCGAGCTGGGTGAATTTCGTGGTCAGCGCCAAGGCCCGCCACAGCATTCGGCACTACCTGAAGAACCTGCGTCGCGATGAAGCGGTGGAACTGGGTCGGCGCATGCTGGTAGAAGCATTGCGGGCACAGGGCAAGAGCCTGCGTTCTATACCCAAGAAACAAATGAATGAATTACTGGCGCGCTTCGAACTGAACAAGCCGGTTGATCTGTTCGAACAACTGGGACTTGGCGAACGGATTGCACCACTGGTCGCGCAGCTCCTGCTGGCCGGTGACAGCAGCTACCAGACTGACGGCACGGAAACGACGCCACGCATCACCATTGCCGGCAGCGAGGGACTGGTGGTCAGCTATGCGCGCTGCTGTCATCCCATTCCGGGCGACACTATCATGGGTTACCTGAGCTCGGGCCGCGGCCTGGTTATTCACCGTGACGTCTGCGGCAACCTGACCCGTTACGCCAAGGAACCCGGCAAGTGGCTGGCGGTTGACTGGGAAACCACTGTTGATGGCGAGTTTTCGGTTGAACTCAAGGTGGA
>JAUIEY010000172.1 GCA_030429685.1 Gammaproteobacteria bacterium | reverse complement strand
AGGCAGGAGATTTCCCAGGCGGACATCGACGCAGTTGTCGAGGTGCTGCAATCCGACTTTATTACCCAGGGACCTAAGGTCCCGGCCTTTGAGCAGGCGCTGTGCGACGCAACCGGCGCCGCGCATTGCGTGGTGAGTAATTCCGCCACCTCGTCCCTGCACCTGGCCTGCCGCGCGCTGGACGTGGGCCCCGGTGATACCGTCTGGACCAGCGATATTACATTTGTCGCGTCGGCTAACTGCGCGCTGTTCTGCGGTGCCGCGGTGGATTTCGTGGACATTGACCCAGGCACCTACAACATGTGTGCCGATGCCCTGGAACGCAAATTGTCTGCTGCCAGGGCCGCCGGCGAGGCCTTGCCCAGGGTCGTGATACCGGTGCACTTGTGTGGCCAGTCCTGCGACATGCAGCGAATTCATGCACTGGCGCAGGAATACGGGTTCGCGATCATCGAAGATGCAGCGCATGCTATCGGCGCGCAGTATTGCGGCGAGCCGGTGGGCAACTGTCGCTACAGCGATATTGCCGTGTTCAGTTTTCACCCGGTAAAAATCATCACCACGGCAGAGGGCGGTGCGGCAACCACCAATGACCCGGCTCTGGCCGAACGTATGCGCCTGCTGAACAGTCATGCCATGACTCGCGATGCAGAGCGCATGACCCATGCACCGGACGGGCCCTGGTACTACCAGCAGATTGATCTGGGTTACAACTACCGCATGACCGAACTGCAGGCGGCGCTGGGGCTGAGTCAATTGCCGCATCTGGCCGAGTGGGTCGGGCTGCGCAACCGGCTGGCAGACCGTTACGATGAGCTGCTGGCCGAATTGCCGGTAACCGTGCCCTGGCAGCATCCGGACTGCTATTCGGCGCGGCATCTGTACGTGATTCGCACGCCGGCGGAGGCGGGTGCCGCGGGTCACAGACGTATTTTCGCAGCGCTGCGTGCCGGCGGTATCGGCGTTAACCTGCACTACATTCCGCTGCACACGCAGCCTTATTACGCCGACCAGCTCGGTATCTCGGGTTCATGGCCCGAAGCGGACCGCTACTACGAACAGGCCATCAGCCTGCCGCTGTTTCACCACTTGACAGAAGTACAACAGGATCAGGTAGTGGCACTACTGCGTACCGCCGTTACGACCGAGTTGCAGCGCTGAGTTGCTGCTCAAGCCGGGCCCTTAGTTGCGGCGGCTGTTCCAGCCAGGCTTTGATTTCTGCGGCGGCAGCACCGCGGTCCGCCGGGTTGCTGAGCAATTGCACCGGCCGAACCTGCGCCTCCATGCCAATGCCCGCGGAGGTGTAGGGTGAAACCACTGTTAACACAGCGTCACTGGCAAGTATGAACAATTCCAGTGGCAGTTTGGCCGTGCTGCGCAGCAGGCGTTCGCCATACTCAGCGTAGTCCGCGCTGTTTTCACGCGGATGCGGTTTGATGCGTACCGCATACCCCTGCGTTTCCAGTTGGTCAGCCAGCAGGCGGAACAGCCTGAGCTTCTGCTCTTTGCTGATGCCATCCAGATCATCCACCGGACTGGTAGCCAGAATGACCGTGTTGGCGGGCAGTCGCAGTTCGTCCTGAGCCGGAAACAGCTGCAGTACCAGGTCGTGTCCGGAGCGGTCACTGAAAAAATCGATTCGCCGACCTTTGTGGCGCACGTATGCGGGCAGTTTGTCGGGGTGCTGTACCCAGACCGCATCGCAACGCCGGTCCTCGCCAAAGTACCACTGGCCGGGAGGGCGTCCCAGCAGCAGGCGCAACGGTTTTTTCCATGCCGCTACATGTACGCCGAGGTAGTTACCGGCACCTTCTTCGATAACGGAAAAACGCGGTGTCGTGAGGCGAAACAGCCGTGCCATTTTGTTGCGTTCGTTAAACAGCCATAGCGACCGGTGGCGCGCAGCCGCAAAGGCGGCGCCAAACACCGGGCAGGTCCGGGCCAGTACCTGCAGAAACGCTTGTTGCAGCGGTGCCGGCGCGGCAAGGTTGCGCATGGCGAGGTAGTAGTACAGGCGGGTCTGCCAGCGGCTACCGAGTTGCGCGCGAAAATCGGCACGTTGCACATCATGCACGACGATCGATTCGGGTAGCGAACCGAGGTTCCAGTCGTGCAGCGACGCCTGCTGGAAATCGCTGAAAAACAGAATGTGGTGTTGCTCGCTGTCGTTTTGACTGGCTTTCAGCAGGGCAAACAGCAGGTGTCTGACCGTGGAGCAGATATAGATGTTCATGTCAGCAGCTGTGAGAACACCCGGTGCAGGTCTTGAACGCCCTGTTGCAATGAAAAATGTTCTGTCAGCCGTTGCCGTGCCGCCGCGCCCATGCGTTCGCGCAGGGCTTTATCGCCTGCCAGTACGGAAATGGCATTGCCCAGTGCCTGCGGATCGCGCACCGGCACCACCAGTCCGGTTTCGCCATCGGCTACCAGCTCGGCATTGCCGCCGGTATCGGTGACCACGGCCGCACGGCCGTACGCCATGCCTTCCAGTACCGCCCGCGCGAGCCCTTCGCGGCGCGTCGGTGGCAGCACAATGAAATCACTGGCGGCGGATATTTCCGGCGCATCGGTGCGATAACCCAGCGGATGTACCTGCGCGGGACTGGCGGCTTTGGCTATATGTTCCATTACGCGCGGGTCATCCGGCCGTCCGCCTACCAGCAAAATATGGATATTTGGCACCGTAAAAAAATGCGTGGCCGCCATCAAGACATCCAGTCCTTTGCGCGGTCGCAGGTCTGCCACCAGTGACAGGGTTATGGCATCCGGCGGCAGGTTCAGAAAGCTGAGGTCGGCAGGTTCGTTCTGGTACCAGTCCAGGCTGTGTCCCTTGTAGACGGTGACTGCCTTGTCGTCACTCCATTGCTGCGCACGCACATACTTTTCTACCGCTTTGGCTACACAAACGACCATATCAATGCGCGGATGCAACACCGACAAGTAGCTGGTGGGGCTCCAGCGCGGTGTATTGTCGGTCTGACCACGATAAGCGACTACTTTGACCGGCAGCCCAACGGCCGCAAATGCGCCGTTGCAGATTGCCGTGTTGTTGATCAGGTACATGACATCGTAGTTGCCGCGCCGCAGTTCCGCGCGAATACAGCGCACGGTGCCGGGAGCAAACTTTTTGTTCATCGGGTCGGGCACCACGGGGATCCCCTGTGCGGCGAAAAAGGGCATGCAGACCGAATCGGGGTTGGTGATGACGGTGACTTCGACCCCATCCATGGTATGCAGTCCCGCGAGTTGCGCGACCTCGGGCCGATAAACATTAAATGCCGGTGTTTCCCCGCGGCATACGGCAAGAATTTTCATACTGCGCAGCGCAGTGCCGTCACGACGCGGCTTTAAGCTCTCTGGCCGGTCGGTTGACCAGTGGCTGCAACGGGCTCGCCGCATATGCACGTTGCTGCTGGCTCGCGTCGGCGTCACCATATAGGGTGTTACGGATACGGCCATGGCGACCGGCCGCAGCAATCAGTCTGTCCATTTCAGCGGGCGGCAGTTCCTGCCCGAAGCTGGCGCCGGCGGCCCGTGAAATGGATTCGTTCATCAGTGTGCCGCCAAGGTCGTTGGCGCCTGCGTTCAGGCAGTCGCGTGCTCCGGCATCCCCCAGTTTGACCCATGAGGTCTGGATATTGACAAAGTGCGGGTGCAGCGTAAGTCGTGCCACCGCGTGCATCAGCAGAGTTTCGCGCCAGGTCGGTCCCGGACGAGCCTCGCCTTTCAGGAACATGGGTGCTTCCATGTGCACAAAAGGCAGCGGCACGAATTCGGTGAACCCGCCGGTTTCGGCCTGCAGATCGCGCAGGATCAGCAAGTGGCGCGCCCAGCTTAGCGGCGTTTCAACATGGCCGAACATGATAGTCGACGTGGTGCGCAGGCCGAGTTCATGCGCTGCACGCATGACGCCCACCCATTGGGCAGTATTGATTTTATCGGCACACAAACGCGCTCGCACCGGATCATCAAGAATCTCCGCGGCTGTGCCGGGCAAGGTGCCGAGTCCGGCTTTTTGCAGCCTGGCCAGAAACTCACTGATGCTGATGTTCAGGGTGGCAGCGCCGTGGGTGATTTCCAGTGCAGAAAATGCGTGCACGTGCATGTCCGGCGCGGCCTCTTTTACCGTCCGGCAAATCTCCAGATAGGTTTCACCGGTAAACGACGGATGAATGCCGCCCTGCAGGCAGACCTCTGTAGCGCCACGCTCCCAGGCTTCCGCAGTGCGCCGGCCGATTTCCTGCATGTCCAGCAGGTAGGGGGAGCCGCGCAGATCCTGATGTGCTTTGCCGCGGGAAAACGCACAGAAGCGACAGCGATAGGTGCACATGTTGGTGTAGTTAATGTTGCGGTTTACTGCGTAGGTGACCGTGTCGCCGTTTACTTCGCGTCGCAGTTCATCAGCGGCCGCGCAGACATGTTCGAAGTCGCCATCGCGGGCGCTGAACAGGGTGGCAATCTCGGTTTCCTGCAGCCGTTCGCCGGCACGTGCTTTGCGGGTCAGTTCTGCAATGCGCGTATGCGCGGTTGCGGCGGGCGAACGGCCGGCGCCGGGCACGCTGTGCTGCCCGTCACCGGCGGACCAGTGATCATTGCGCGCCATGCCGCCGGCATCCGC
>JAUIEY010000171.1 GCA_030429685.1 Gammaproteobacteria bacterium | reverse complement strand
GTGTAACTCATACTCGGCGGAAGCCGATAACCTGAATCGAATTTTACGGTCATGGTACAAGCGCCGGTATCTTCATCCATACTCAGCATCTTGTAGTGCATGCCTTTTTTAAAGCCAGGCAACGTCATTTTCTTGAAGGGGACGTCGCGATCCACAAATGGCTCGATGTGTTTACGTGCCATGGTTAACTCCTAAATAAATTCTTCTGTCTTGTAACCGATGCTGATGCTTAAGCGATGCTGCTTACCAAACGACCTTGTCTTTGCGACGCGGCTTTTTCGGCATCTCCTCATCGGTAATGACACGGCGCTGGTCATAATGAACATTGAAGCCACGGCCCGGACGCTGAATGCGCTCCAGAAACTCCTCGTACCACTTGGCACGCTGCGGCGCCAGATCAATATTCATTTCTTTAGCGATCTTCTTGTGCAGTTCACGCATGTTTTTGATTTCTTTTTTGACCCAGGCTTTGGTTGCGGCCGGAATCTTGTGCGGGATGGGATTTGGCATGCTTCCCTCTTGTCGTAGTGTCAGGATTTTGAAAACGGACAGGCACTATAGCCAGAATATGACTGCAGCGCTAGCATTCGGGCATTGATCCTAGTCAACGCAAAGCGTTGATTTACATCACTTAGGCTTGCTGGATCAATAGCTCATGCGCCCTGCTGATCAAGCCAGCCGACAACCACCTCGACCCAGGCCTCGGGCTGCTCGTCAATGATGTCAAAGGTACCGCCTGCGATTTCCGCATAGTCGAAATCGGGGCGCTGCTCCATGGTACGCCTGGCGATGTCATGAATAGCATCGCCCGTGTTGCTGAACACCAGACAGGGCAGCTGCAGCTTCTGCATCGCCGCACCGTGGTCATATGACATCACGGCGTCGTGCGCGAACCATGCGTTCGGCCAGGCGGCAGCACCCGCCACCACGTTGCGGTGAATGGCCTCAAGATCTGTCCAGCCAGGCTGCGCTGCAATACGGAACTGCCACTGCGCCGACAGATGACTGCCGTCTTCGACCGGCACCCAGGTTTTTTCTGTCGCCAGGCTCTGCTTGAAAAACGCGCGCTCTTCGTCAGTCAGTGGCAGCGGCCCGTTGAGAATAAAACGCGTAAAACGCTCGGGATACTGCAGCACTGCTTCGGTGGCAACAATCGCACCGGTGTGGTGACCGAGAATGTCCGCTTTGTCGATATCCAGCGCATCGAGCACCGCCGGTACAATATGCGCGTAGTCGGCAATGGCCGGCACATTCTGCGGCCCGTCCGAACCACCAAAGCCCGGCAGGTCAATACCTATCACTTGATAACCGCGTTCAGCCAGCAGGTGCCACACCTTCTGGAATTGCACCATGCAGGTAGGCGACTGATGCATTAGCACCAATGGCTTGCCGTCACCCAGACTGCAGTAGTGAATCTGGCCAAAGTTTCCATTCGTGTAGGCGCGCGTCGGTTTCATTGTCAGGCCTCGATAATCTGGTGGACGGAGTGTACCTGAAAGACAGTCGCAAGAAGGGCGCTGAGCGCCCTGCAAAATGGAAAACTTTCAGCTGTCGTTGAGCCAGATTAATGTGGCCTGTCGCCCGCACTCGGGGTCGCGCCGATAGGAATAGAAACGTTTGTCCCGAAAAGTGCAGAAGTCACCGCCGCTGACATTGGTAACGCCCTGCGCTGCGAGTATTGTGCGGGCTGCTTCGTAGAGATCAAACTGCCAGTGGCCTACGGAAGTTTGCAGAAAACTGCCGGCACAATCAGGATCACGTTCCAGAAACGCGTCGCGAACATTTTCATCCACTTCGTAGGCGGCCGGTCCTATGGCTGGACCCAGCCAGACCAGGATGTCATCCGGCGGAACATCGAGCTCGAAGAAACGCTGCACTGTCAGATCCAATATGCCCGAGCACAAGCCGCGCCAGCCGGCATGCGCTGCGCCAACCGCAAAGCCATTGCGGTCGCAAAACAGCACCGGCAGACAATCCGCCGTAAGCACGGCACATACGACACCGCGTGTGCAAGTCCATGCCGCATCGGCTTCAGTTGACTCATCGGCATCGTCCGCATTTACGGTCAGCGGGCCATGCACCTGGGTCAGCCAGCGCGGCGCCGAGGGCAAGCCGGCCTGCTGCTGCAGAGCACTGCGATTAGCGCGCACCCTGACCGGATCATCGCCGACGTGCGCGGCGAGATTAAAGCCGCTCCCGCCAGTGCCGCGGGTGGTAGCGAGCGCCTGCACCCCTGCCGGTGCGGGCCAGGCGGGAATTATGAATTCGGGCGCACCATTCATGGCCATTGCAACGCATCGAAATCGACCGGTTGATTGTCTGCCAGAGCCCGCAGCAATGCCAGCAAATCCGCCGGGAGAGGTGCGTGAAAAGCCTGCGCTGCCCCGCTGGCCGGATGGACAAAGCGTATATCGCTGGCGTGCAGGGCCTGCCGGTGAAAGGCCTGCAAGGCCGCATGGATGCCTGTCCCTGCACCTTTGGGCAGGCGCAGGCGACCGCCGTAGACCGGGTCGCCTACCAGCGGGTGATTAGCATGCGCCATATGCACACGTATCTGGTGGGTGCGACCGGTCTCCAGCCGCACTGCCAGAAAGGTGTGGGCAGCGAATCGGTGCAACACACGATAGTGCGTCACAGCCGGTTTGCCGGCATTGGTAACGGCCATACGTGTGCGATGCACACGATGCCGGCCGACGGGCGCATCCACCGTGCCGCCCGCGGTGAGCCGGTCCTGACAAACCGCGCGGTATTCGCGCCCGATGAGTCGCTTCTCAAGATCGCGGGTCAATTGCGTTTGCGCTGCTACCGACCGGCAGACCAGCATGACACCGCTGGTGTCTTTGTCGAGCCGGTGCAGAATACCCGCCCGTGGCAGGCGCGCCAGCTCCGGCGCATGGTGCAACAAACCGTTCAACAGGGTGCCCGCGGGATTGCCGGCGCCCGGATGCACCACCAGACCGGCCGGCTTGTTGATCACGATCAGGTGCTCATCCTCATATAGAATATCCAGTGTCATGGCCTCCGACGCATCGGCCACCTGCGCTTCCAGCGCCGGACGCAATTCCGCCCGCTGCCCCGGCCGGACGCGTGTGCGCGGCTGCACCTGTTGCTCGTCCAGCAGTGCACGACCGCCGCGAATCCAGCCCTGCAGACGGGCACGCGAGTAATCCGGGAACATTTCCGCCAGCGCCTGATCAAAGCGTTTGCCATCGCAACTGGGGGGAATTTCTGCGCTGAGTTTCTGGCTGGTCATGAAATCCGGGGGTTGGGCTATACTTGCGCTCCGCTCGACGGGAAGCTTGCTAAATATATGTCCGCACCACAACACAATGCCAGTTGGCGCCGCTTACATCATCTGGCGCTGCTTGCCGCCGCTGTGCTGATGCTACAGGGGTGCCTGTTTAAGAAAGACGCTGAAGAGACCGTCGAATCCGGGGCTCAGATGCTGTACGACCGCGCCAGCAAAGCACTCGAGAACGGCGACTTCAACAATGCCATCCGCTACTACGAGAATCTGGAAGCACGCTTCCCCTTCAGCAACCAGGCCCGGCAGGGCCAGCTTGATCTGATCTACGCTCACTACCGCAATCAGGAACCGGAGTCGGTGATCGACGCCGCCGAGCAGTTTGAGCGCGAGAATCCCACGCATCCCCGGGTCGACTACACGCTGTATATGCGCGGCATGGCCCTGTTCGCCGGCGAAAAAGGCTACTTTCACAAGCTGTTTCGCGTTGATCTTAGTAAGCGCCCGCCCAAGGATGCGCGCGATTCCTACTCGGCTTTTGCAGAATTGCTGCGCCGCTTTCCGGACAGCGCCTACGCGCCGGATGCGCGCCAACGCATGCTGTTTTTGCGTAATCGCATTGCCGAGCATGAAAACCACGTGGCGCGCTTCTACCTGGAGCGCGGCGCCTTTGCCGCAGCGCTGAACCGGGCCAACTACACCCTGCAGGTTTACGACGGGGCGCCAACTACCCCGCAAACCCTGCAGATTCTGGTGGAGTCCTACCGCAAGTTGGGAATGTATGACCTGGCGCAGGACGCGGAGCGCGTGCTGAACACAAACTACCCGGATGTGGAGCCCTTGCAGCCGGTGAAAACCGCTGACGAAAAACCCTGGTACATATTCTGGTAGGTCTTATTTACTGCGGCGACCGTATCCTGACGTGGTGCTTTTTCCTGCTACAGCTATTTACTGCGGCGACCGTATCCTGACGTTATTGGATAGCGCCAGTCCCGACCAAACGCGCGGCCGCTGATGCGCACTCCCGGCGGCGACTGACGACGCTTGTATTCGTTACGCCGCACCATATCAAGAATCCTGCCGACGGTTTCGCGATCGAAACCCCGCGCGGCAATATCGTCTACCGAAAGATCCTCAATCATGAGCGCATCGAGAATCGGATCGAGCACGTCATAGGGTGGCAGCGAATCGCTGTCTTTCTGGTCGGGACGCAATTCCGCGCTGGGTTCACGTTCAATCACTCGTTCGGGTATGGCCGGCGACAAGGTATTTCGATACCGCGCCAGCCGATAAACCTGTGTCTTGGTGCAATCCTTGATCGGTGCGAACCCGCCGGCCATGTCGCCATACAGTGTGGCGTAGCCGACGGCCATCTCGCTCTTGTTGCCGGTGGTCAGCACAA
>JAUIEY010000170.1 GCA_030429685.1 Gammaproteobacteria bacterium | reverse complement strand
CCCTGGAGCTCACCAGCGGCCGAATGGCACAGCTTAAAAAAGGTGATGTGATTGTCGGCGCGCTCGGTCACCGTAAGGCACTGTTCGGCTACTCGGGGCACCTGCCGGAGTCGCTCAAACCCGGCGACGTCATACAGGTGCTGAACATCGGTGGGGTACTGGGCATCTGCGATTCCGTGAACACCAACTTCGGGCAGCCCTTCAACGCCCGGGTGCTGGGCACAGTGCTGGAGTTTCCCTATCTGGGCGAACGCATCGGTGTGCCGTCGCGGGCCGGCAGTGAAGCAATGAATGGCGCCGCCCCTTTGAATACTCACGGCGTGCCGGTGGTGGCGCTGGCTGGCACCTGCATGGATTCCGGCAAGACCGCGGCTGCCTGTGCGATCGTGTCACGGCTGCGGCACTACGGTTATACCGTGGATGCCTTCAAAGCCACCGGTGTGTCGCTGCGGCGGGACATTCTCGCCATGGACGATGGGGGTGCGCGCAACACCTCGATCTTTACCGACTTCGGCGTGATTACCACCACGCCGGCCAACGGTGCGCAGGTTACCCGCACCATGCTGAACAAGCTGGCGGCGGAGAAGCCGGATGCGATTGTGTTCGAACTGGGCGACGGCATTCTCGGCACCTATGGCGTGGACGCGATTCTCAAAGATCAGGCGATTGCCGAGTCAATCACCTGCCTGCTGCTGTGTGCCAACGACCCGGTAGGCGCCTGCGGCGGGGTGGACCTGCTGAACAGGGAGTTCGGCCTGGCGGTGCAGCTCGTCACCGGGCCGGCCACGGACAACCAGGTAGGCCGGACCATTATTGAACAGCGCCTCGGTGTGCAGGGCATCAACGCAATCACTCACGCGGCAGACCTCGGTGATGCGGTTGCCGGCATGATCGGTTTACAGGACAAGACAACGGCTGCCTAGGCGGCTAAACGCAGGACAGACACGTGAACGACAGTACCCACAGCAGTGCAAACCGGAAGATCCCCACCATTGTGCTGGGCGGCACCGGCTACGTCGCCGGCGAACTGCTGCGGCTGATTGCCGGGCACCCCAACCTGTCACTGGCCGCAGCCGTATCCGAGAGCCAGGCCGGTGAAGGTATCCGCGATGTATTCCCGCATTTGCAGCATGCCTTCGCCCGGCAGTGCTACATCAGCCGTGATGCGCTGGACGACGAACTGCACAAACTCGCCGGCCGGCAGGTCGCACTGTTTTCCGCCGCCCCCCACGGTGCCAGCGCAGCATTGATCGCGGGCGTGTTAAAAGCCGCCGCGGCCGCCGGTTGCAAGATGACTGTGGTGGATGCATCGGCGGATTTTCGCTTTGCCGACAATGCTTCTTATCAAGCCGTGTACGGACACCCGCACGGCGCACAGGAATTACTCGATGCGTTTGACAGCGCCCTGCCCGAGCACCTGGCCGACAGCACTAAACCGCATATCGGCCATCCGGGTTGTTTTGCCACGTCGATGCTGCTTGGTGCCGTACCGCTGATTCAATCCGGGCTCACCGACGGCGTGCTGCACGCCTTTGGCATTACCGGCAGCACCGGTTCGGGACGTTCGCCCATCGCCACCACGCATCATCCGCTGCGGCACTCCAACCTGTATGCCTACAAGCCACTTTCGCACCGGCATGCACCGGAAGTGACCGGTATATGCGAGGCGCTGACCGGCAACGAACTCGACCTGCGGTTTATTCCGCATTCCGGTCCGTTCGCGCGCGGCATTCACATGACGCTGCAGGCGGAACTGGTCAGGGATGTCAGCACCGCGGATATCAGGAAACTGCTGCAGGATTTTTACGCGGACGCAGCCTTTGTTGACGTGGTGGATGGCATGCCCCGCATCAAGGACGTCGCCGGCAGTAACTACGCACACATCGGGGCGGTGGTGGAAGGCTCCGCCGTGGCCGTCTTCGTTGCCATTGATAACCTGTTGAAGGGCGCAGCCGGCGGTTGCGTGCAATGGATGAACATCAAGCTCGGGCTGGACGAGACAGCCGGCCTGCTCGCCCCCGGACCGGGATGGATTTAGAACATCATGGAAGCCGTACAGAACAATCCGGACTACAACGCCAAAACCGCGGAGCAGGCGCACCTGCTGCAGGTTTATGCGCAGTATGATTTCGAACCGGTGGCCGCCAGCGGCGTCACGCTGACCTGCCGGGATGGCCGCACGCTGCTCGATTATTACGGCGGCCACGCGGTGGCGTCGCTGGGATACAGTCATCCCGATGCCGTCAACGCCATTGCCGGGCAGACTCAACAACTGTTTTTCCAGAGCAACGCTGTTGCCCTTGAAGTGCGCGCCCGGGCAGCCGACAAACTGGCGGCCTTTGCCAACATGGATCGGGTGTTTCTCTGCAACAGCGGCGCCGAAGCCAATGAAAACGCGTTGCGGATCGCACTGCGGAAAACCGGCCGCGGCAAAGTACTGGCAGTGGAGCATGGCTTTCACGGCCGCACCGCTGCCGCCGGCGCGGTGACCTGGGGTGCGGACAAGTGGTACGGCTTTCCGCACAAACCGTTCGCCGTCGACTTCATACCGCGCAATGATGCGGCGGCCGCGAGCGCCATGATAAACGGCGACGTGGCTGCCGTGATTCTGGAGCCGGTGCAGGGCATTGCCGGCGCCGTGGCGCTGGAGCAGAACTTTGTCGCCGCCATCGCCGCTGCCTGCCGGCAACATGGTGCATTGCTGATTTGCGATGAAGTGCAATGCGGTGTCGGTCGGTGCGGTGTGCCGTTTGCCTGTCAGCTGTACGGCATTCAACCGGACCTATTGACCACCGCCAAGGCACTGGGCACCGGGTTCCCGGTCGGTGCGGTCATGCTCAGCGATGATGTGGCTGCGGTGCTCGGCAAAGGTGACCTCGGCACCACTTTCGGTGGTGCGCCGCTGGCCTGTGCACTGATCAATACCGTGCTGGATGTGATCGCCCGCGATAATCTGCTCGACAACGTGCAACGCCTGTCGGCACGGATTAAAAAGGAATGCCTCACCGGGCCGGTCACGGCGGTTTCCGGCGCCGGCTTTCTGCTTGGCCTGCATTGCGCGGGCGGCGCCGGACCGGTGCGCAACAAACTGCTGGACGCCGGCATCCTGACCGGTTCGAGTAATGACCCGGCAGTGCTGCGCCTGCTGCCGCCACTGACGCTGCAGGACGAGCATGTCGACGCGCTGGTCGCGGCATTGCAAACTATTTAGCGGAACACCTAACGAAGGATCGAATATGAAAGAGTTCAACGATTTGGGAGATTTCCAGCCCGAGGAAGTGCGGGCGCTGCTGGATCTTGCCAAACGGCTCGAAACCCAACCCGACCCGCAGGCGCTGGCCGGCAAGGTACTGGCTTTGCTGTTCCTGAGCCCGTCGCTGCGCACCCTGGCATCGTTTCAGGCCGCCATGGTGCGGCTCGGCGGCGGCTCCTTTGTGATTTCGCCCGACATGTCCATTCACGGCCTGGAAACCCGGCCGGGTATTGTCATGGACGGCATGGCCGCGGAACACATCCGGGAAGCCATGCCGGTGATAGCGTCATACGGTGATGCCATCGGCATTCGTGCATTTGCGCAGCGCGAAAGCCTGGAAACGGATCTGGCCGATGACGAGTTCAATCGCATGAAAGAGCTGTGCGACATTCCGCGCATCAACATGGAGTCGGCAATTAACCACCCGTGCCAGAGCCTGGCGGACTGGAAAACCATGGACGACCTGAACATTCCCGCCAATGGCGGCAAGTTCGTGCTGAGCTGGGCCTATCATCCGCGCGCCCTGCCGCTGGCAGTGCCGTCGGCCACGGTGCACATGGCCGCCATGCGCGGCATGGACGTGACGGTGCTGCGGCCCGACGGCTTTGAGCTGCCGGAATCCATCATGCACAAGGCCAAGCAGGCAGCGGCAGCGGCCGGCGGTTCGGTAACCGAAACCGACGATCGCGCGGCAGCGCTGGAAGGCGCGAATGTTATTTATGCCAAGTCGTGGATGTCGACCCGGCACTACGGCAACCTGCCGGCCGATGAAGAACACCGGCGCGGCCTGGAAGACTGGTGCGTGGACGAACCGTGGTTCGATACCGCCGCCAAAGATGCGCGCTTTATGCACTGCCTGCCGGTACGGCGTGGCGTGGTGGTGGCCGATCGCGTTCTCGACGGCCCGCGCAGCATTGTTATTCCCGAAGCCCGTAACCGCATGTACGCACAGATGGCTGTGCTGCATCAGATGATGAAGTAACGCAAAGCACTGCATGATGAACAGTAATAAACAGGACCGGGGGCTGGTGGTCGCCGCTTTACGGCATGCCGCACCGTATATCCGGATGTACAAACGCAAGACCTTTGTGGTCAAGGCGGGCGGCGAGTTGTTTCTCGACGCTGCGCAGACCCGTGCGCTGCTGGAGCAGATGGCCATCCTGCACCAGGTAGGCATCCGGCTGGTGCTGGTGCACGGCTCGGGGCCGCAATCAACCCGCCGGTCGGCGGAACTCGGCCTGCAGCCGCAGATGGTGCAGGGCCGGCGCGTCACCGATGCCGCGACCCTGCAGGTCTGTGAAACCGTAAACGCCGAGATTCGCGCGCAGATTGAAGCCACCTGCAACGAACTGGGCATGCCCACCAAAGGGCTGGTGGGTGCCGAGGGACCGGTGCGCGCCAGCAAGCGGCCGCCCG
>JAUIEY010000169.1 GCA_030429685.1 Gammaproteobacteria bacterium | reverse complement strand
ATACGGTGCACAATCTCGCCCTGCAGGGCATCCGGCCGCTAACCGGCGATACATCCTCACTGCAGCACTGGTTTCCGGATCTGCAATATGAAATGCGGATAGTCAGCGACCCCCGCTACCCCGATTGCATCAACCCGATGGCACTGGGTCTGCGGCTGGCCGACAAGGTCAATACCGTATCACCAAGCTATGCGCGCGAAATCTGTCTGCCGGATGACACCGAACACGGTTTTTATGGCGGCGCGGGTCTGGAAAAACTGGCCGCTGCCGCCGCTCGTGAAGGCCGCCTGGTCGGCATACTGAACGGCTGCATGTATGCGCGGCGACGGCAACGGCGCGGCTGGCAACCACTGGTCAGGGCGCTCACCGCATGGGACGCTGGCGCGGCTGCGGCGCGCATTCCTGAAATTCTGCAGCGTTTTCGTAGCAAACGGCCGCGAGCAATTGTGACCAGCGTCGGCCGCTTTACGCAGCAGAAAACGGCTCTGTTTCTGCAGCCGGTGGCAACAGATCAGACTGCCCTTGATGCCATTCTGCGGCGCCTGGGAGATGATGCTGTGTTCGTAATGCTGGGCAGTGGCGATGCCCTGCTGGAACAGTCGCTTGAGGCTGTCTGCAGCAGGCATGCGAATGCTGTGTTGTTGCGGGGCTACGACGAGAACATGGCCGATTGCCTGTATGAGTGCGGCGATCTGTTTCTGATGCCCAGTAGCTTTGAGCCTTGCGGAATAAGCCAGATGCTGGCCATGCGCGCGGGTCAGCCCTGCGTCGTGCATGGCGTCGGCGGCCTGCGGGATACGGTTGTTGATGGCGAAACCGGCTTTGTGTTCCACGGCCACACGCCGCCGGAACAGGCGCAGGCATTTGTCACCGCCTGCGACACCGCATTAAGCCTGAGGGAAAGCAGCCCGCAGGCCTGGCAAAAACTCTGCCGGTTGGCGGCGGCGCAGCGTTTCAGCTGGGACGCTGCGGCCCGTGCCTACATTGAGCAGCTTTATATTGGCGACAGCGCCACAGCGGCACTGCCGGCGGGTGATAAACATGGCTGACCAGGCGGCGCTGGATGCACTCGCCAACGGCTCGCATGGTGATCCATTCGCCGTGCTGGGCCTGCACAAACAGGGCACCGCTAAAGTCGTGCGCACCATGCAACCGCAGGCTCGCGAAGTGCGCCTGCTAAGTGCCGCAAATGAAGTGGTCGCTGTTATGGAACGGATTCACCCCGACGGCATCTTTGCGGCGGAACTGCCGGCCCGTTTGCGCAGTTACCGTCTGCAACTAACCGGCTACCATGGCGAAATTGCGATTGTTGACGATGCCTACCGGTTTGGCTCGAGCCTCGGCGATATAGATTTACACCTGTTGCGTGAAGGTTCGCACCAACTCATTTATGAAGTGCTGGGAGCGCATCGCATGCGGCTGCGCGGTGTCAGTGGCACTCGTTTTGCAGTCTGGGCACCCAATGCCAGCAGGGTCAGCGTCGTCGGTTCATTTAATGACTGGGATGGCCGGCGCCATCCGCTGCGACTGCATCCGGGCAACGGCATATGGGAAATCTTTGTGCCCGGGGTACGCAGCGGCGCCCAGTACAAATTCGAGCTGCTGGACAGGCAGGGCCGGCTGCTGCCGCTAAAGGCCGACCCTTTTGCACACTATTGCGAAGCACCGCCAGGCAACGCGTCGATTGTCTACAAAAGCCGCTATCGCTGGCGCGACAGCAGCTGGCTGAAAAAGCGCCCTGCCGATCCGCGGCTGGATCAACCCGTGTCCATCTATGAGGTACACCTGGGCTCATGGCGTCGCGCGACGCAGGACAACGGGCGCTGGCTGACCTATCGCGAACTGGCCGACGAGCTGGTGACATATGCAGTGGACATGGGTTACACGCATATCGAACTGCTGCCCGTGACCGAACATCCGTTCGACGGCTCGTGGGGCTACCAACCGACCGGCCTGTTTGCACCAACGCAGCGCTTCGGCAAACCGGATGACTTCCGTTATTTTGTGGACTGCTGCCATCAGGCCGGACTCGGGGTCATCATGGACTGGGTGCCGGCACATTTTCCGACTGACGAACACGGCCTGCACAGGTTCGACGGTACGGCCCTGTACGAACATGCCGATCCCCGCAAAGGCCTGCATGCCGACTGGGGCACGCTGGTCTACAACTACGGCCGCAATGAAGTCGTCAACTACCTGATCGGCAGTGCGCTGTACTGGATCAAAGAGTTCCATATAGACGGACTGCGAGTTGATGCCGTCGCTTCGATGCTTTATCTGGACTATTCGCGCAAAGCCGGTGAATGGGTGCCAAACCGGCATGGCGGCAATGAAAACCTCGAGGCGGTTGAGTTTTTCAAGCATCTGAACACCGCGATCCATAGACTCGGTGCAATCTCGCTGGCCGAAGAATCAACTGCCTGGCCGGGTGTTTCACGGCCTGTATTCAGCGGCGGACTGGGCTTTACCTACAAATGGAACATGGGCTGGATGAACGATACGCTGGCCTACATGCGCGAAAATCCGGTGCACCGGAAATTTCATCACGACAAAATGAACTTCGGTCTGCTCTATGCTTTTGACGAGAATTTTGTCCTGCCTCTGTCACACGACGAGGTAGTGCATGGCAAAGGCTCCCTGCTTGGGCGCATGCCCGGCGATGACTGGCAACGCTTCGCTAATTTGCGCGCCTATCTGACGTTCATGTTTGCGCACCCGGGTAAGAAGTTACTGTTCATGGGCGCGGAAATCGCGCAACAGCATGAGTGGAACCACGACGGCTCGCTGGACTGGGACGCGTTGCAGTCACCTCTGCATGCAGGCGTGCAGCAACTGGTTCGCGATCTGAACCACCTGTATACCAGCCGGCCGGCATTGCATGCGAAAGATTGCAGCAGCGACGGGTTTGCATGGCTGGACTGGAATGACCGCGACAACAGCGTACTGTCGTGGATTCGCCGTGGCAGCAGCAATCAGGCCATGGTCTGCATAGCCAACTTTACGCCGGTGCCGCGCGATAATTTTGTGGTCGGCCTGCCCGCCGGGGGCATGTGGCAGATTGCGCTGGACAGCGATCAGGAGCGCTACGGGGGCAGCGGCACCGCCAACCCCGAATTCCTCAGCGCCACAGAAGGCCAGTATCAGCATCAGCAGTGGCATGTGAATATCACACTGCCGCCTCTGGCAACGCTTATACTTGAGCCATCAAACTCTCATTGATTTAAAGAACCATCGCCAACCACCCCGGAACATTTCCGCCATGAATCAATCCTCCAATCCGGTCGGGAAACCGCGGCCGGAAAACGATGTCGGCAGCCATATCGGCACCAGCCTGCTGCAGTCGCCACCACTGGAAATGACCACTGATGCCCTGATTCGCGACATCATGCATTACCACGGTCATGCGTTTGCGCGACGCGTGATCCGTGCGCAACAGCCTTTTGTATTTCAGTCCACCGCGTTGGCTGTCAGGGACCGGCTTGCAGAGCGCTGGGTGCGGACCAACATGGCGATAGAACAGGCTGACGGCCGACAGGCTGTCTACCTGTCACTTGAATACCTGCTCGGTCGGCTATTGCGCAATACTTTGCTGAACCTGGACATCGAACCCGAAACCCGGGAAGCGCTGGAGCGCATCGGCCTCGACCTGGAGGACGTATGCGAACGAGAACCGGACGCGGGCCTCGGCAATGGCGGCCTGGGCAGGCTGGCGGCCTGTTTTCTCGACAGCTGCGCGACCCTGGGTCTGCCTGTGGTCAGTTACGGCATCCGCTATCAATATGGCATGTTCCGGCAATTGCTCGAAAATGGCAGACAGATCGAGGCGCCGGATTCCTGGCTGGACGAAGGCTTCCCCTGGGAAATAGAACGGCCGGAACTGGTCCAGACCATTCACTTCGGCGGCCGCACCGAGAGCTATACCGACGAAGCGGGCAACCGCCGCTACCGGTGGGCCCATACCAGCGATGTGCTGGCCTACCCCTACGACATACCGGTGCCGGGCTACAAGAACAACATGGTCAACACCCTCAGGCTCTGGTCTGCGGCTGCAACGCATGAATTCGATCTGGAAGAATTTAACGCCGGCAGCTATGCCGATTCGCTGACGGCAAAAAATGAAGCAGAACATATCTCCATGGTGCTGTACCCGAATGCCGAGACAGAAAACGGGCAGGAATTGCGCCTGCGACAGCAATATTTTCTCGCCTCGGCCAGTCTGCAGGACATGCTGCGAACCTGGGAAGATCACTACGGCACAGATTTCAGCGCTTTTGCCGACAAACGCTGCGTGCAGCTTAACGACACGCATCCGGCCATAGCAGTAGCGGAACTGATGCGGCTGTTGCTGGACCGCTACGGCCTTGCATGGACCGAGGCCTGGGATATCACCAGGCGGACCATGGCTTATACGAACCACACCTTGTTGCCCGAAGCGCTGGAAAGATGGCCGGTTGAAATGTTCCGCCGGCTGTTGCCCCGTCTGCTCGACATCATTTTCGAAATCAATGCCGAACTGATTCGGGAGATAGGCGCCAAATGGCCCGGCGATTCGGACAGGATCCGGCGCATGTCAATTATTGAGGAAGGCCCGGAGCAGATGATCCGCATGGCCTATCTCGCCATTGTGGGCAGTTTTTCGATTAACGGGGTGGCCGAACTGCACTCGCGGCTGTTGCGCACCGGCCTGTTTCGGGATTTT
>JAUIEY010000168.1 GCA_030429685.1 Gammaproteobacteria bacterium | reverse complement strand
CTTACCGAGATCGCTGACGAAACCAGCAACACGATTGTGTTCCCGCTGCCGCTGGATGTAATTACGCCGTTCCTGCAGGCGGCTGAGAACCTTAACAAAAAGCTTGGTGCCGACACTCCGCCTAATCCGCCTGGCGCTTAACCCGTTGCCAGCGTTGCTCCAGTTCGTCGAGGCTGAAATCCTGCCAGTCTGAGCCGTCAGCCATCAGGTCGCTTTCCATGGCATTGAAGCGGGTAACGAACTTGCGATTGGCATTTCGCAGCGCCTGTTCCGGATCCACCTGCAAATGCCGCGCCAGGTTGGTAACGGCCAGCAGCAGATCGCCGACTTCCTCGCGAATGTTATCCTGGTCGTCGGCCTGACATGCCAGTTGCAGCTCCTCCAGCTCTTCGGCAATTTTGGCGTAGACCTGCTCGGCACTGGCCCAGTCAAAACCAACCCTGGCGGCACGCCCGGAAGTCTTGGCGGCCAGCGTCAGTGCCGGCAGATTGGCTGTCAGGTCTCCCAGGGCTCCGGCGTGGTCTTTACCGGCGGCCTGCCGCTCGGCGCGCTTGTGAGCCTCCCAGGCCTGATGCTGTTCAGTGGCGGTGCCCGCCGACTCGCCGGCAAACACGTGCGGATGGCGCCGAATCAGCTTGGCTGCGATGGTTCCCGCGACTCCGGCAAAATCAAACAGACCCTGCTCGCTTGCCATCTGCGCATGAAACACCACCTGCAAAAGCAGATCGCCGAGTTCCTCACGCAGGTCAGCGTAGTCCTCACGTTCGATTGCATCCGCGACTTCATAGGCTTCTTCAATTGTGTAGGGTGCAATGCTGGCAAAATCCTGCTCGATATCCCACGGGCAACCACTTTGCGGGTCCCGCAGCCGCGCCATGATTTCCAGCAATTCATCGATTTCGGCCACCGCCATGCTCCTCGTGCTGTCGTTTAATTGCGTCCCAGCGGGTTATCGGTTTCGCCGCGCAGCTGCGCAATAAACTGACCGATCATTAACGCGGTCGCACCCCAGATGCGGTGGCCCTGAAAATGGAATTCATACATCTTAAGGGTGATGCCGTTGCGCTCGCGGTTCGCCGGAATGCGATTGTTTTCATTGAGCAGAAAATTCAGCGGCACCTCGAACACGCCGGCAACTTCGCGCGGGTCGCAACGCGCCGTAAATGTCGGGTCATAAAATCCCACCACAGGCAGCACAGCGTAGCCGGTAATAATGGGTTGTGCGGCCAGATAACCGGCAACCGTTACCTGCCGGGGTGCCAGACCAATTTCTTCCTCCGCTTCGCGCAGCGCGGTGTTCTCCAGAGTACTGTCGCAGCTTTCCGCAACGCCCCCGGGAAACGCAACCTGACCGGGGTGATCGGTGACGCTGTGAGTCCGCTCGGTCAGCAGCATGTGCAGCTCGCCGCGCTTTTCGGTCAGCCCGATCAGCACGCCCGCCGGACGAAACGGCGTTTTAAACCAGGCGTCCAGTATGGCCGGCTGCAGCGCGGCCGCCGCATCGCCCGGTACGTCGGCCGGGATGCGGGTGCTGGCAAAAATATCGAAAATGTGGCGCCGCATTGCCGCGGCGTCATCGGGCAGTCTGTCAGTGGCTGACATCAGCCCTTGATGCCACCCTTGGTCAGTTCGGCGGCATCCAGTAACCGGTCAAGTTCGGCGTCGGACAGGTCGGTCTGTTCTTTTGCGACGTCGCGAATCGGGCGACCTTCTTTGTAAGCCTGCTTGGCTATTGCAGCGCCCTTTTCATAACCAATGATGCTGTTTAAGGCGGTAACCAGGATGGGGTTTTTGTCGAGCGCCTCGTTGAGCTTATCCTGGTTGACGGTAAACCCGGCGATGGCGCTGTCACCCAGCACGACTGCACCATTGCCGAGAATCTCTGCACTCTGAATCAGATTGTATGCGACCACCGGCAGCGTGACGTTGAGCTGAAAGTTGCCGGCCTGACCGGCGGCCACGATAGTTGCGTCGTTACCGATGACCTGCATGCTGACCATCGCGAGGGCTTCCGGAATCACGGGATTTACTTTGCCCGGCATGATGCTGCTGCCCGGCTGCAGGGCCGGCAAGGCTATCTCGCCCAGTCCCGCCAGCGGGCCGCTGTTCATCCAGCGCAGGTCATTGGCGATCTTGGTAATCGACACTGCCACGGTGCGTAGCTGACCGGACAATTCCACTGCGGCATCCACGCTCGCCAGACCTTCGAATTTGTTCCGCCCGCTGCTGAAACTGATGCCGGTTTGCTCGGACAACAGAGTGGCGACCTTCTCACCGAACCTGGGATGGGCGTTGATGCCGGTGCCCACCGCCGTGCCGCCCTGCGCCAGTTGAGTCAGGCGCGGCATGCAGTCATTGATACGGTCAATACCATGGGAAATCTGACTGGCCCACGCACCCAGTTCCTGACCTATGGTGACGGGCATGGCATCCATGAGATGCGTGCGGCCTGTTTTGACGTTATCGGCGGTTGCCGCGGCCTTGGTTTCGATCACATCCAGCAGTTTGTGCAGACCCGGCAGCAGTACCTCATGCACTGTCAGAGTGGCGCTTACGTGCAGCGCAGTCGGAATTACATCATTACTGCTCTGGCCCATGTTGACGTCATCATTCGGGTGCACCTTGCTGCCCAGTTTGTCGGTTGCCAGGCGCGCGATGACCTCATTGGAATTCATGTTGGAGCTGGTGCCCGAGCCGGTCTGAAACACGTCAATAGGAAAGTGCGCATCATGCTGACCGTCGGCGACTTCCAGGGCGGCCGCCTGAATGGCCATGGCGGTCTTGGTAGGCATCAGCCCGAGTTCAGCATTGGCGCCGGCGGTGGCCCACTTGATCAGTCCGAGGGCGCGAATGAAGTTGCGCGGCATGGCCAGTCCGCTGATCGGAAAATTGTTGACTGCCCGCTGCGTCTGGGCGCCCCACAGCGCATTCTCGGGAACCCGTAATTCGCCCATGCTGTCGGATTCGATGCGGTAGCCGTCACTGCTCATTCAGGTGCTCTCATGTAGTGTATGATTCGGGCCGCAAGTATAGGTGCTTTTGGTTTTATTGGCATGAAAAACCCCCAACTCAGCGCGATTTCCCCCCTTGATGGCCGCTATGCAGGAAAAGTCGGCGGGTTACGAGATCTGTTCAGCGAACAGGGGCTGATTTACCACCGCACTCTGGTGGAAGTCCGCTGGGTGCAGTTTCTGGCCGCCCATTCGGGCATCAGCGATTTTGGACCTCTTGCGCCGCCAGTAAATGATTTTCTGGACAAGCTGCTGGCAGACTTCGATCGCGAGTCTGCCCAGAAGGTCAAGGATATCGAAGCCACCACTAACCACGACGTGAAGGCAGTGGAGTACTTTCTGTCGCAGAGTTTTGGCGAAGACGCCGACCTCGGCAAAATCCGTCCGTTCCTGCACTTTGCCTGCACTTCCGAGGACATCAACAACACAGCGTATGCGCTGATGCTGCGGCGCGGTCGTGACGAGGTCATGCTGCCTGCGCTGCGCAAGGTGCTCGCCCGGCTCGGCGAACTGGCGCGCGCTACCGCTGCGGTGCCGATGCTCTCGCGCACCCACGGCCAGACGGCCAGCCCGACAACACTGGGCAAGGAAATCGCCAATGTTATTTACCGGCTTGACCGGCAAATGCGACTGTATACGGCAGTGCCGCCGCTGGCCAAAATGAACGGCGCTGTGGGAAATTTCAATGCACACACCGTCGCCTATCCTGACATTGACTGGAACACGGCCGGCCGCGAATTTATCGAATCGCTGGGTCTGACCTGGAACCCTTACACCACGCAAATCGAACCGCACGACTGGGTCGCTGAATACTGCGATGCGCTGGCGCGCATCAATACCGTGCTGATCGATTTTTCCCGCGATGTCTGGGCATATATTTCGCTTGGCTATTTCAGTCAGCGCAAGGTTGCCAATGAAGTCGGTTCATCCACCATGCCACACAAAGTGAACCCCATAGACTTCGAGAATGCCGAAGGCAATCTGGGCATTGCCAATGCTTTGCTCGGGCATTTTTCTGCCAAGCTGCCGATCTCCCGATGGCAACGCGATCTGACCGATTCCACCGTGCAGCGCAATCTTGGCGTAGCGCTCGGGCATACCCAGCTGGCCTGCGATTCCCTGCTCAAGGGCCTGGGTAAATTGTCGCCGAACGAAACCGTCATTGCTGCTGATCTGAACGATCGCTGGGAAGTGCTGGCCGAGCCGATACAGACTGTGATGCGCCGTTTTGGCATTGCCGATGCCTATGAACAGCTCAAAGAACTGACTCGCGGTGAGCAGATCGACGCTGCAGCCATGGCTGCTTTTGTTGACGGGCTGGACATACCAGCCGATGCTAAACAGCGCCTGCGGGAACTGACACCGGCCGACTACACGGGCCTGGCGGCACAACTGGCACGCGATATCGAGCAATACCTCGGCAAATAGCCGGCGCGCCGCCGTTATTGTCAAATTCCCCGTCCGCCGAGGCTTCGGCGCCGGGTCCCCTGCCCTAAAGCGTGACGTGTTTGGAAGCGTGTGCGCGGTACCCCTACCTAAAATATCAGTCCCAGATTGACCGTTTGCGGCCAGCGCCGCGCAGCCATTAACAACCGGGACCTGATATCGCATGAGTGAAGGACTGCTCGAAACCGAACGCCGTATCGTCACTTCCGCCGAGGAAGTGCGCGAGGCGACTATTGCGGTAGCGTCGCGGGCCGAGCGTTCTATTACCATTCTGACGCCGGATC
>JAUIEY010000167.1 GCA_030429685.1 Gammaproteobacteria bacterium | reverse complement strand
TGTCCCCGGAAACCTCATGCGTCTGGTTAAGGGGGAGAATGTGGTTACGCTTGTCAGGCCGGACTGATACGGCAACAAAGCGTCGGCGACGCCTCGGAGGAACTCACGATGATTGAAGATTTAAAAAAGGATGCTGCCGAGCGCATGGGCAAAAGCGTGGTTGCATTGACGCAGTCGCTTACCAAGTTGCGGACCGGGCGCGCGCACCCGAGTTTGCTTGAGCACCTTATGGTGTCCTATTACGGCACGGATACGCCGATCAATCAGGTCGCCAATATTTCCGTCGATGATGCCCGAACCCTCAGTGTTACGCCCTGGGAGCAGAGCGTCATTCCGGATATCGAAAAGGCGATTATCAATGCCGGGCTGGGTTTAAACCCGGTTACCGCCGGCAAGGTTGTGCGGGTGCCGCTGCCGGATCTGACCGAGGAACGTCGCAAAGACCTGGCGCGTCTGGTCAAACAGGAAGCAGAGCAGGGGCGCATCGCTGTGCGCAATGTGCGTCGCGATGTCATCGCCGATCTGAAAAGCTTGCTCAAGGACAAGGAAATCTCCGCGGACGAAGAGCACAAAGCCGAGCAGGATGTGCAGCAGATCACCGACAAATACATCGCTGAAGTCGACAAGGTTTCCGAGGAAAAACAAAAGGAAATCATGGAGTTCTAACCAGAACTTTGTGAATTACGGGAGTTGCCCGTGACCGACCCAACCAATGCCAATCAAGCTCTGCCGCGACACATTGCCATCATCATGGACGGCAATGGCCGCTGGGCCAAATCGCGTGGCAAACCCCGCCATGCCGGGCACCGCGCCGGAGTAAAAGCCACCCGCAACATCGTCGAGGCAGTTTCTGATCTGAACATTCCGGCGCTGACACTGTTTGCCTTCAGCAGCGAAAACTGGAGCCGTCCGGCGGAAGAAGTCAGTAGTCTGATGAGCCTGTTTCTGGAGGTCATGCAGCGTGAAGTGAATGTGCTCCATCGCAAAAATGTGCGGATTCGTTTTGTCGGTGCGCGCAAGCAATTGTCGGCTCGCCTGCAGCGCAAACTGGCCGAGGCCGAGGCCAAAACAGCCGCCAATACCCACATGGAGCTGGCACTGGCAGTGGCCTACGGCGGCCGCTGGGATATTGTCGAGGCGACCCGCCGGGTTTGCGCCAAGGTGCAAAATGGCGAACTGGATGCCGCGGCAATAGACGAGCATGCATTCGCCCGCGAGACTTCTCTCGCCGGTATGCCGCCGCTGGATTTACTGATTCGTACCGGTGGTGAGCGCCGTATCAGTAATTTTCTGCTGTGGGATATGGCCTACGCCGAATTGTATTTTACCGACGCCCTGTGGCCGCAGTTCGACCAGAGCGAATTGCAGGCGGCGCTGGATTTCTATGCCGGCCGCCAGCGGCGCTTCGGTCGCACCGGGGATCAGGTTTCCGAACCGGTGGCATGAGCACACTGGGTAAGCGCATTGTTACGGCCGCAGTACTGATAGTTGCCGTCCTGATCGTGCTGTTCGGCCAGCGGCCGCCCGCCGCGGCATGGTTTTTCAGCGCCTGTTTGCTGATGGGGTGCTGGGAATGGTCGGGGTTTTTTGCTTCCGCCGCGTGGCTGCGTATTGTCTACCTGTTGCTGGGAATGGTGCTGGCCGCAGGGCTGTTGCTGGCATTGCCGGCGAATCAACCGCCGCTTGCGCTATTGGCAGCTGCGGCATGCTGGTGGTTGCTGGTGACGGCCGGACTGTACACCCGTGAGGTCCGCTATCCGCCGGTGCTGGTCGCAGTGGCCGGCTACCTGGCCCTGTTGCCGGCATGGGCGGCACTACTCTGGATACTGGGGGAACCGCAGGGGGCGTGGCGGCTGGTGTGGATGATTGCCGTGGTTGCCGCTGCGGATACCGGCGCCTATTTCACCGGCAAGGCCATTGGCCGCCGCAAGCTGGCACCGCGCCTCAGTCCCGGCAAGACGATCGAGGGTATGGCGGGCGGTTTGCTGGCTGCAACAGCGGTCGCCGTTGGGGGTGCCTGGATGCTGGGCGAGCCGCTCTGGCATTTTGCGCTGGCCGGCCCGCTGATTGCCGCCATCTCGGTCGTAGGGGACCTTACCGTCAGCGCCGCCAAACGCAATGCCGGGCTCAAGGATTCCGGCTGGATACTGCCGGGGCATGGCGGAATCATGGATCGCAGCGACAGCCTGGTCGCCGCTGCGCCATTTTTTGCGCTGGCATTGAGTCTTTAGGCCGCTTCTGTTGTCTCAATCACCGGCAACCGGGCGCGCAAACGCGGCGCAGCAAGAGTAAAATGCGCTTATGAATATGGTGTTGGTTTCAGTGTTGGCATTTGTGCTTGCAATCGGTGTGCTGGTTGCAGTGCATGAGTGGGGGCACTACATCGTGGCGCGGCTGGTTGGCGTCAAGGTGCTGCGATTTTCGGTCGGGTTTGGCAAGCCGCTGTGGCGCCGCCGCAGCGGGCCGGATCAGACTGAATACTGCATTTCGTCCATTCCCCTCGGCGGCTACGTCAAACTGCTGGATGAGCGGGAGGGTCAGGTAGCGCCGCAAGAACGTCACCGCACCTTTAATGCCCAGCCCATTCCCGGGCGCATCGCGATATTGGTGGCCGGGCCGCTGATGAATTTTATTTTTGCTGTGGCTGCCTTCTGGTGCATGTATCAGGTAGGCGTCCCCGGGCTCGCGCCGGTGGTAGGAACCGTGGAGCAGGGCAGCATGGCAGCTGTTGCAGGTCTGCGTGATGGCGACCGGATTGTTGCTATTAATGCGCAGCCGGTAGCCACTTGGGAAGGGGCTGTGCTTGGCCTGCTCGACGCCATGCTTGAGAACCCCGACGTTACACTGGAATTGCGCGGTTCACAGGGTAAGGACGGGTTACGGCAGGTTCAACTCGACACCACCGGCAAGCTGGCTGAATTGACCAGGCCCGGAGCTATGCTGTCGGGCATTGGGGTGTCGGTCTGGTCACCGGTCATTGAACCGGTAATAAGTGAAGTCGTCGCCGGCGAAAGCGCCGCGGTGGCCGGCATGCAGGTGGGCGACCGCTTGGTGTATGCCGAAGATCAACCCATTGCCAACTGGACGGAGTGGGTAGAGTTTGTGCGTGCCCGGCCCGGCGCCAGCGTGCCGGTAACCGTCGAGCGCGACGGCGTGGAAAAAATGCTGACGCTTGATATCGCCAGCGTGGAGGATGAGGGCGAGTTGATCGGCCGTATCGGTGCCGGCGTGGATATTCCGGACGATCTGTATGCGGATTTTCGCGCTGAGCAGCGCTACACCGGTTTGGAGGGGCTGCGCAAGGCTGTGCAGCGAACCTGGTCCATGTCAGAACTGACCGTGCGCATGGTCATTCGCATGGTCACGGGCGACGTATCGGCGCGCAATATCAGCGGCCCGATCAATATTGCGCAGTATGCCGGCTATTCAGCAAGTATTGGTCTGGCATCGTTTCTGAGCTTTCTCGCCGTGGTCAGCCTCAGTCTTGGCATCATCAATCTGCTGCCGATCCCGGTGCTGGACGGCGGCCAGGTGGTGTATCAGCTGGCTGAAGCGATAAAAGGCCAACCGCTGTCGGAGCGGGCGCAGTTGCTGGGGCAGCAAATCGGCATAGCCTTTCTGGTTCTTATTATGAGCTTTGCCTTTTACAATGACCTGAGCCGATTTTTTAGCTGATTCCACGTGAAGATATTTTTTTCAGGCAAATTTGTTTGCCCTAGCTTGTTGCGGTCGTTGCTCCTGATCGCATTGCTTGGGGGGCAGGTCCACGCCCAGGACGGGATGCCGGGCAACTTCGTGGTGAGTGATATCCGCATCGAGGGTCTGCAGCGTATCTCCGAAGGTACGGTATTCAATTATTTGCCGTTAAATATCGGCGACCGGCTGGATCAGCCGCGCATTCAGGAAGCGTTGCGTGCCATGTATGCGACGGAGTTCTTTAAAGACATCGAATTCCGCCGAGACGGCAATATTCTGGTCATCGCCGTGGTGGAACGGCCGTCGATTGCTGAATTCACAATTGAGGGCAACAAGGACATAAAAACGGATGACTTGCTCGATTCTCTCGGCAATGTGGGCCTGAAAAAAGGTCGTATTCTGAATCGCTCCGTGCTTGAAGATGTGGAGCGTTCGCTGACCGAAGAGTATTTTGCCCGCGGCAAGTATGCTGCATCGGTTGTGGCCGAGATCAAGGAACTGCCCGCCAACAAGGTGGAAATCAACATCAATATTAAAGAGGGTGAGCGGGCACGCATCCGGCAGATCAATATTGTCGGGAATCAGGTTTTTGACGACGATGTCCTGCTGGAAGAATTTGAGCTGCGCACCCCGCACTGGTTGTCGTGGATGCGTCAGGACGACCGCTATTCCAAGGAATCTTTGCAGGGTGATCTGGAAACCCTGCGTTCGTACTACATGGATCGCGGTTATGCCGATTTTGTGCTTGATTCGGTGCAGGTGGCAATTTCGCCGGACAAAGAAGATATCTTTATCACCATCAATATTGTTGAAGGCGAGGTCTACAAAGTATCGGACGTCAAGCTTGCCGGTGAACTGATTCTGCCGGAATCATCGTTGCAGCCGTTTGTGCAGGTCAGGCCCGGGCAGATCTATTCGCAACGTCTGCTGACCAATACCGAGGAATTGATTCAGTTGCGCCTGGGTGAGGAAGGGTATGCGTTCACCGAGGTGGAACCAGTCACCGAACTGGACAAGGATTCCCGGGAAGTCGAAGTAACGTTTTATGTAGA
>JAUIEY010000166.1 GCA_030429685.1 Gammaproteobacteria bacterium | reverse complement strand
AACGCCGGCATGCTGATGACCGCAACGAGCAGAGTGAGGTTCAGGCCGGACTTCATGATTTGCTGTTGAGACATGATGACTTACCCCCTTAATCACTTTGCCAATATACAACGGTAACTAATCAAGTGCTTTTTTAACAACGGCCACCGCCGCCTCGGTATGCAGGTCCAGGAAGCCATGGCCCCATTCCGGACATTCAATGACCTCGCCGTTTTTGAGGCGGGGCGCTATCCGCAGGGTTTGCTCATGCAGATCATCAGCAGGGTTGAGAACCGTAATGCGCTGCGACAGACCGGCCACCACATCCGCAAATCGCGCTGCATAGGCAAATGCCGCGCGATGGCCCCATTCATAGTTTTCGCCGCCGCGCAGGTTTTCGGCAAATGATGCAGCCGCCATTTCCAGCGTGGTGCCAGGCGCACGGTGTTGCAGTATCAGTGCCCACATTTTCTGAAACCGGCTGCCGGCTTCATCCAGCGGCACGGGCAAAAACAGTTGCTGCACTTTTTCAAGTTCAGCGGCCGTGAACACCGGGGCCGAAATCATCACGATGCGGCCGACCTGTTCCGGCCGTTGCCGCGCTGCTTCGGCAGCAACCTCCGAGCCGGTGTGATAGCCGAGCAAATCCACGCTTCCCAGCAGCAGCCCGTCAACAACTTCCCAGATGCTCCCGGCATAGTCTTCGATAGTCACATGAGGATCGGGCGGCGGCGGGTCGGATTCACCGTGACCGGGATAGTCGGGGGCAACCACGATTCGATCGGTGGCGGCATGCTGCATGAACCGGGCATAGCTGCGCCCGGACTTCGGGCTCATGTGCAGACACACCAGCGGCCGGTGCACAGGTGATACGGCTGAGACGGGAGTGGCTGTGCGGACGTGAACCTGGCCGAACCTGCCGTCCAGAAAACTGCGCCTTAGTTTGACTGCATTGGTCGGGCTGATCATGCTCGCTACTTACGTCGGTCCCAGGCGGCGCAGAGCCAGCGTCAGCAGCGCCGCTACGATGAATGTCGCACCCAGCACGCATAGTGCCTCGCCGAATGCGCCGACCTTGCTGTAGACAAGCGAGTCCCCCGCGCTGGGCGGTTGCCCGAGCAATCGTTGCACGACGCTCCAGGCATTCAGGAACTCGGCCGCCGAACCCATGTAGTAGTCAATGAGCACCATAACGAGCAGGCAAAACAGCCACAGTGCTGGCAGCAGGATCATGCGCTGAGTTTCAGGCCGGCAATGCCGGCAACAATCATTAACATGCAGCCGATGCGAATTGCGTTCACGGGTTCGCCCAGCCAGACGATGCCAAAGACGGCCACCCCGGCGGCGCCGATACCGGTCCACACTGCGTATGAGGTTCCTACCGGCAGCGTGCGCAGTGCAATAGCCAGACAGGCAAAGCTCAGGCAGGCCGTCACTACGAAGATGACTGACGGCCAGAGCCGGGTAAACCCTTCTGAATATTTCAGGGCAACGGCCCAGGCGATCTCGAGCAGCCCCGCGATGGAGAGAACTAGCCAGGCCATGGTGTGTTACGGGTGAGCATGTGTTTTTTTCCGGAGAACTCGTTATACAGGCGCGTATGCGCCGCGGCCGAAAACGTATCATGTCGGTCGGGATACTGCGAAATCCATTCAAGCAACATAGTCAGGTTAGCGTCCTGTTCGCGTTTCGAAGCATATTTGTGCGGCTCCCACGGGCGACTGCGTGCATTTTCCATGCAGGTTTCAACCGGCAGGTTGAGCCAGTAAATTTCATCTGCCGCGTCGGCGACCAGTTCCAGCAGGTCGGTATAGCAGCCTTCGATGACCCAGCCTGCATGGGCCGCAACAAACTCGTCCAGCTGCGCCCCGGATGCCTGCAGCGGGCGTCGAACCGGCGGCGTTGCCGCCTCCCAGGCAAGTGTATCCAGATCCAGATGCGCCAGCCCGTAACGGGTAGAGAGTTTCCTGGCGAGAGTCGATTTACCTGCGCCGGAATTGCCGAAAATCAGAATTTTTTTCAACGTGCGTAACGACGATGTTGGATCAGGTTTCTCTTTCGGATGTGTTTACGGCGACAGCTTCAACCACAATTGCATTGTGCGCAGCCCGCTCGAGATCTTCCCTGACCAGCGTCTTGTCCTTGTTAAGCCGGATATCGTGATACACCGCATCCTGCGGAAATAAGCCCAGATAATATTCCAGCCATTTGCGAATTTGTATCGGATCGTTGTCCAGCACGGTCGCCCGATACGGGCGATCCTGCCCCCTGATCCGCAGCACCACATCGGCGCCGCCGCGCAGGTTTCGCCACCACTGATTCTCGGCAGCGGTAAAGCATCTGACGACACCGTCCGACTCGATATACCTGACGGGCGTTGTAAAGGTTCTGCCACTGTTACGTCCTCTGAACGTGATCAGCATCAGGCCGTCGCTCCAGAGCGCATGTACCGGCGAGTGCAGTAGCAGCCGCATAATCGGATTAATAATTGCAAACAGTGGTTCCGGCAGTTTCATTTTTGCCTCGGCGGGACTGCATACCAGGTCGCGATGACTAGTAGCGCGAAACCTGTATAGAGGACAATAAACACCCAGGCAGGAAAATTCCAATAAAGGAGTTCCTGCAGCCAGTGCTCGATAAAACTGCCCGTGTAGGTCGCCAGATCGCTTTGCTCGCGCAGCCACATTTCCAGCGTGGTCAGCGGACACAGCATGCCGATCCAGGTCTGAGCTACCACCAGCCCGATCCCCGCGAGGTGTGCGACGCGCAGCCAGTAGCTGTGAACCCAGCTCCAGTTCAGGGCCCTGCCAAAGTAGATGCAGGGCACCATCAGCACAACGAAAGCTACAAAAGCCGCATGTGCAATGAGAACGATATTTGCCAGGGTCGAGTACAAATCGTTGCAGCGCTCATCAGAGTTCGGCCGCCGGCGCTGCGCGCTGCGGCGCAAGCGTCTGCACGACGATATCAAATGCGGTGCTGACGTGATAAATGCACCAGCTCACGATTCCCAGCCATTTGGCGCCGTCTTCGATGAAGAACTGCCATTGACCGAGCTGTGACAGCCACGGCTCCAGAATGGCATCAACAAATACCGAAGTTGCCAGGAAGCCTACTGCCGTCACCAAAATTGCATATCGCGTACGCAGAATATTCTGGATAAACCCGATCAGGTAACAAATGACGGCTATTCCCAGAAGCAGAAATACGGTTTTTTCACTCAGGCCGAAAAAGTCATGCGCCAGTACTTCATGAAACAAAAACGCATCGTCCAGCATCAGGTAGGTTGACAGTAAAGCAGAACAGAACAAAAACGAAAATCGTTCTGTGTTGCCCGTTGCGCGCAGAATCATGGCGCCAAAAAATCCGGCAGCCGCTGAGATGCACCAGAGCATGATGCCCAGATTCGAAAGCAGCCCTACAAACGGATGGATAGCTGCAATAGCTGCAACGTCAACGGTGAACGAGGGTACGTTGATAGCAAACAAAATGCTCGCAGCCGCAATCGCGACCAGCATCGCGATGGCAAAAGAATAAACTACCAGCAGTTTTTGCGTGAAATTCAGTTTCAATTACCTCTCAACAAGTTCCACCCGCCGGTTTTTCTCCCGCCCGGCGTCACTGTTGTTGGAAAATGTCGGCACCAGCGGCCCGACGCCGTGTGCCTCCAGCCGGTCCGGGGCTATTCCATAGTCCTGCTTGAGGGTATCAGTGACGGTCCGCGCGCGGTCCGCAGACAGTTTGCTGTTATAGGCAAAGCCGCCCTTGGAATCGGTGTGGCCGACGACATAAAAGTTTTTTGCCGGATTGCTGTTGAGGTATTCGGCAATTGCATCCAGCGCGGCTTTTGACTCAGCCTTTAGCGTGGCTTTATCAAAGTCGAACACAATGCCCCCCAGCACCACGCGGCCGTATTCGTCTATGTCCGAGCCCATGGCTTCGGCATCTACCACAACCAGCCCCGTTTCGGCGGCCGCGACTTCGACAATATCAATCAGGGTGCCGATGTAGTTTTTCGAGTGTTGTTCGACGTATACAACTACGTAGGCTGTATCTTCGGCCCGTTCCTTGCGGGCGACAATGGCGCCCGCGCCGCCCGATGAGGACGTTCCCGAGAACATGGTGCCGACCGCCCCGGGTTTGGTTGCCGGGTTCTCGCGAAAGGTCACCTCCATCCATTGGCGCGAGCCGATAGCCGTGCCTTTGCGATCGGCCGACATGCCGGAGCCGAGCATCTCGAACCCCTCGGCTGTCAGCGCATCAAGATAATTTTTATAGACTTCGGAATAAGTCCGGTCCTCACCTTCGTACTTGTAAAAAGTGCGGGTAACCCGGCCTTCGGTCTCAATCCAGTCGCCGATAGCGCGGTAGCCGGTCACCGGCCCCACGGCCACTTTGTAAGGCTGGTAGTTTTCAATATGCTGCCAGGCGATGACCTGCCCGGGGTAGCGTTTGATCATCGGATGTTCAATGACACCGTCAATGTCCTGTGCGGTTACCGGCAAAGTTGTCAGCGTCAGGCAGATTGCAGCTAAAGCCGCCAGAAAGTTTTTATGCATTATCCCCACTTCCGAAAAATACGCGGATCGATCGTCGCGGCGCCCAGCATACCACCGGCAAGTGCTCCGGCGATTCCGGGAGTTACCACGTCCTGACCTGCCAGGAACAGGCCGGGTACGGGCGTGCGAAACGCGAGTGCGTCCGACAGCATGCGGCGGGGAGTGGTTTCGATACCATAGAACCCGCCTTGCTCATGGCCGGTGAAGTCGGCGGTTGCGAGT
>JAUIEY010000165.1 GCA_030429685.1 Gammaproteobacteria bacterium | reverse complement strand
CAAGTCGCAGAGCTTCAATACGCCCGCGCTGCTGGTTGAAAACGGTGTCGAATACATGTGCGACTGGATCAACGACGAGTTGCCCTACGCGTTCCGCACCGCTGCCGGCGAGATCACTGCGATGCCGCTTTCCTCGGAACTGGAAGACCGTTTTATTATGCAGGCCAATCTGCATTCCGAGGCTGAATACGCGGAACAGATTTGTGACGCTTTTGATTTTCTGCTGGCGGAGGCCACCTCAGCCAAGGCAGGCCGCATGCTGGCGTTGTCAATTCACCCCTGGATGCTTGGTCAGCCGCATCGCATCGGTAAACTAGAGCAGGTGCTGGCGCATATCATGGCCTCGGATGATGTCTGGTCGGCGAGCGCCGGTGAAATTGCCGCAATTCGCCAGACCTGACGGAGATCAACATGTCGCAACTGGCCACCAATGTCAGCACAGTAAAAGCTCGCAATTTCAGGCATTTTACTGCGACACCGCTGACCGGCAGTTTTGCGGCGCAGATAGACGGCGTGCAGATTGCCGACGCTATTGACGACGACAGCCTGTTTGCAGAAATACAGCAGGCCTGGCTCGACTACCAGGTGCTGTTTTTTCGCGATCAGCAACTGACCCCCGACCAGCATCTGGCCATTGGCAAACGCTTCGGCGAGATTCAGAAACAGGGTTATGCCCCCAGCCTGAAAGGCCATGAAGGCGTCTGGGTACAGGAATATCCGGATCTTTTCGACGGACTGGTCTCGGATATCCATTGGCACGCTGACAGTTCGTTTCGCGAACAGCCAACGCGTGGCTCGCTGCTGTATGCGCTGGATGTTCCCGTCGGCGGCGGCGATACCGTCTGGGCAGATATGTGTGCGGCCTACGAAGACATGTCACCGGCGTGGCGTTCTTTTCTCGACGGACTGAACGCCATCCACGACAACATGACGCGCAACCTGATGAACTCGCTCGAGCAGCTAAGCGCGGAAGAGTTTTCCCAGGTACGCAAGTATCTGCCGCCTACTGAACACCCGGTGGTATGTACGCACCCCGAGACCGGGCGCAGATTCCTGTTCGTATCAGAGTTCATGACCCGCGAGATTGTTGGCATGAACGAACGCGAAAGCCGGACCGTACTGGACTATCTGTTCGCCCATCAGACCCGGCCCGAATACCAGTGCCGTTTCAACTGGCAGGCCGGTTCGCTGGCCCTGTGGGACAATTTTTCCACCCTGCACCGGGGCATTTTTGACTTCGGCCAGAGCCACCGATTGATGCACCGGGTGTCCTTTAACACGCCCTGGCGGGGCAAATAGGCCCAAAAAACCCCAATTAATGCATGGCCTTAACAAAACCGTAAGGTTTCTGGCCGGAATTTCGGTTAAAATATGTTCGCGTGATTTGAGCCGGGTCATCCCGATGAGAATCACCGGCACGAGTGCCCGCTATGGATTATTTTTCCGTAAGGGTTTTTTAGAAGTTTGTAGCAGTTTGCCGGTTCGCCGGCGCAGTGAGAAATTGATATGTCAGATCAAGTCGAAGGTACTGTAAAGTGGTTCAATGATGAAAAAGGATGGGGCTTCATTGAACGTGAGGGGGGCAAGGATGTCTTCGTGCATTTCAGCGCAATCGCAGGTTCCGGTCGCCGGTCCCTGCATGAGGGTCAGAAGGTCACCATGACCGTCACCGACGGGCAGAAGGGACCGCAGGCGGAAAACGTCACGCCGGTCTGAACCGCAGAAAAATTGCACCGCAAAAAGGCCGCTATATTGCGGCCTTTTTGTTGTCCGGCTGCGGCGAACTGCCACATATGGTCCGCCAGAGCAGCACGAAATTTGCCGGCCTGCCGCAATGGCTTATGATTGTGGCGGCACAACAAAAAACGCTTCCGGGGCAGACTATCAAGGCTAATCGGAACAATGTTTTTAATCCCGACAATATCCTGGCGATGTTGTCAGGCTCCTACGGGCTCATTTTGCATGAGCTTGATGTCGATCTGTTTCTCCAGCGCGCGCGCAATCTCACCGGGGCTGACAGTGCAGCGCTGATTCGCTGGCTTGGGCAACACCCTGTCGTGGAATTGTGTGACTGTGTCGGCGAACGCCCGCTCAAGCTGCCTGCCGATATAAAAATATTGCTCAACGACAGTCTGCCGGAACCGCTGGATTTGCCGGCACCCATGCATGAAGTCGTTCAGGACAGCGCAGTGACAGACCACAAGCTGCGTAAACACTTTGCCGATCCGCACTTACTGGCAATACTTCTGGATACGCATCCTTCGCGACTGTTAATTGTTTTGTCCCGCAACCCGGAAAACAAGCCCTGGACTGACGACGAACGGCATAGTTTTCTGGCTATCACGCGGGTCATGCGCCAATCGGTGCGCCTGCACAAACGGGTGGATTCAATGCGCGGCATTATCGAGACGGCGACCGCCCTGCTGAACTCATCGCCGTCCGGCATGGTCATTATGCAGCCCGACGGCACCATTAATATTGCCAACCGGGAAGCGACTCGAATTCTTAACAGTAATGATGGCATCTGTATCCAGAACGATCGCCTGCACATCAGGGACCGCACACTGAGCACGGATTTTGCCCAGGTGCTGCAGGCTGCCCCGGACATGCCCGCGGAAACCGCACGGGAATTTCAGTGGTACCGGGCTATTCCCCGTGTCGATCACAAAACTCCATACCAGCTGAGCGTGCAGATACTTTGCCTGCGCGAATGGCATATAGAGTCCCGCGAATATGACAAGGTTGTCGTTGTTTTTCTGGCCGAACCCGCCAGCCTGGCGGTACCGACAGCAGATCAGTTGCAGCAATACTATGGCTTCACCGACGCGCAGGCGAAGCTCGCGCTGGCCCTGTGGGGCGGCAAGGGCATCAAGGAGGCGGCGGAAAAACTGTGCGTCTCGATCAACACGGCGCGCACGCACCTGCGGGCAATTTACGCGAAAGTCGGTGTCGCCAACCATGCTGAACTGATGGCCGTATTGACGACTTCACTCAACCGGGTCAGGAAGCAGGTCAGCCGCGGCGAATTTTACGAAGACCCGCGGCATCATACCGCGGACGGCAAACCACCTTTTTAGGAGCTGACTGGCCGCGCACCGGCGGATTTCCGGGCTTTGCGGGCCACGCCGCGGCGTTCTTTTTTCTCGCGGCGATCCCGCGTGGTAACGGCCGAATCGGGCAACACCAGCTGATCAGATGCCACGATATCCTCGGCCGGATAGCGGCGATCATGCCCGCCGCGACGGTCGTTGTGAGCCGAATACTCGCAATGACACGCGTTTTTGCGATCGCATTCCGGCAACGGCAGCGGCGGCGCCTCGCCGGCGAGAAAAGCCTGTTTGCGCAGTTGCAAAGCGGCCCGGCAGGGATTGTTGCAGATGTGCAGCCGTTTGGCCTCGTATTGTGAGTGCAGGTGCCCGATATTGCGCTTGCGGGCATAGGCGTCCCCGCCCTTGACGCTCTCGTTGGCGCGGCGTTCGTCGCGATGCTGATGGGTTGACCCGGTCAGCAAGCGCCAGGTTATTAACAGGCCCACGGGCACACAGATAAGGAAAATATCCAGTGTATCCAGGGGGCTACTCAATAAACTTTCCACGGGACTACCCAGGCGACCATATCCTTCTCTACCGAATAGCCATTTTCGGGCCATCGCCACGCAGATTCTGTGAACCAGCGCCGGTTATTCACGCCGCAATGCCCGCACCAGGCCAGAATCACGTTGATTTCAGCAATTTAACAATAATTTGCCGGCCGGCTTGCCAATGCTTTGCCCTGACGCAACAATACCCGCCTCCCGGACACCCGCCGCAGCCATGCAGAACCTGAAACTCACCTTGCTGCAGATGCAGCTGCATTGGCACGATGCTGCCGCCAACCGCGAGTCAGCGAGTACGCTGATTGCAGCAGCGGCGCCGCGCAGCGACCTGATTGTCCTGCCGGAGACTTTTACCAGCGGTTTCACCATGGAAGCTGCCACCGTGGCGGAAGACATGGCCGGCGCAAGCGTAAACTGGCTGCGGCAACAGGCTGCTCAGCACGCTACGGACATCTGCGCCGGGATGATCGTGCAGCACGAGGGCAGACACTATAACCGGCTGGTATGGGCACAACCCGATGGCGCCCTGCACAGCTACGACAAGCGCCATTTGTTTCGCATGGTCGGCGAACGCGATGTTTATACTCCTGGAAACCGGCGCCTGATTGTCGAGGTGGCCGGCTGGCGCGTGTGCCCGCTGATTTGCTATGACCTGCGGTTTCCGGTCTGGAGTCGCAATCGGGGAGACTATGACCTGCTGCTGTATGTGGCCAACTGGCCGGCAGCACGGCGGTCCGCCTGGGAAACCCTGCTGCCGGCGCGCGCCGTGGAAAATCTTTGCTACGCCGCGGGGGTGAATTGCACCGGCACCGACGGCAATGGCGTGGCATACGCCGGCGGCAGCATGGTTGCCGACTATCTGGGCCAGCGGCTAATGCATGCTGACGAGCAACCGGCAGCGCTGAACATTGAACTGGACATGCGCAAACTGGCTCGCTACCGCGACAAGTTCCCGGCCTGGAAGGATGCTGATGATTTCAGCCTGGCCGATCAGCCACCGCCCTGATCCGGTGCTAGTTCCACATACCGATAATGCCGCCCATCAGGGCAAATGCGGTTGTCGTGCAGCCTGAGTGGATGAGCACCAGGCGAAACGGGCGACCTTCATACAGGTTAATTGTGGCCAATGCGGTAAACACCAGCGCAAAGCCGAGCAGTGCGCCCAGCCGTGATCCTTCAACAAACCCGGCATTGTG
>JAUIEY010000164.1 GCA_030429685.1 Gammaproteobacteria bacterium | reverse complement strand
CCCGGGATTGAGCATGCCCTGCGGATCCAGCGCGGCTTTCATGCGGCGCATCAGCTGCAGCTCCGCCGGACTGCGGCAAAGATCAAGCCAGGCTTTTTTCTCCAGGCCGATGCCATGTTCCGCCGCGACCGAGCCGTGCACGCCTCGCAACGGTTCGTAAACGCATCGTTCTATGCGCTGCCGGGACGCAGCATCACCCTCGCCGGCAGCCACCACCAGGTGCAGATTGCCGTCACCGGCGTGACCGAATACCCAGAGTTGCGCGCTGCCCCGCCATTCGCGATCAAGCGCCTGTTCAACATTGGCCACGTAAGCTTCCATAGCACCGAGTGGCAGGCTCACATCAAAAATAATGGCCGTGCCTGACTCCAGCGTCAGTTCGACCTTTTCGCGCAGTTCCCAAAGCCTCGCCCGTTCGCCGGCCGACTTGCAAATCACTGCATCGTCGGCACAGCCCTGTTCCAGCGCTGTCTGCAGCACACTCACAAAGCGCTCATGATCCGCCGTTGCATCGCTGCCGCGCGCTTCGGCCAGCACGAAATAATTGTGTGTTTTTGCCAGCGGCGCCTGCTGGCCGGCTACCAGTTCATAGTAGTTGCGCCACATCAGTTCGAAAGCATGCAGACTCCCATCCAGCCCGTTTTCCAGGCACGCCAGCAAACGGGTGACCTGGTCGAAGCTGCCGCAACCAAGCAAAGCCGTTTCGCGGCTGGCCGGCAGACTGCGCAAACGAAAAATCACCCGGGTAATAACCCCGAGCGTGCCTTCACTACCGATAAACAATTGCTTCAGATCGTAACCGGCATTGTTCTTGAGCATTTCATTGAGCGACGAAACAATCGTGCCGTCCGCCAGCACCACTTCCAGACCGAGTATCTGTTCCCGCGCCATCCCGTAACGCAGTACATTGATGCCGCCCGCATTGGTTGCCGCGTTGCCGCCTACTGTGCAGCTGCCGCGCGCACCGAGATCCAGCGCCAGCTGCAGACCGGCCTGCTCGGCCGCGTCCTGAGCCTGCTGCAGACGGACGCCGGCCTGCACCCGCAGGGTGCGATTAACCGGGTCAAGTTGCTCGATGCGATTCAGCCGCTCGGTCGACAACACGACGTCACCGGCGGCGGCAATAGCGCCCTCTGCCAGTCCCGTCAGGCCGCCGTGCACCACCACTCGCTGGCCATGGCGGTGACAGGCGCGCAATACCGCGGCCACTTCTTCGGTACTGGCGGGGCGAAAAATAGCGTCGGCCTGAATATTGTCACTGCGCCAGACTCCCGCCGACCTGCCACTGACCTGTTCGCCGGTCAGCACACCACTATCGCCCAGCAGTGACCGGATTTCGGCGAGCAAGGCGGAATCAGCGGTCATCAGCCACCGATGTAATACATCTCGACTTTGTCTGCCGGCGCACTGTTGCGGGCGCGCAGTTCGCTGTAGCGATCACCGCGCTGCTGCCAGACCGTGCCTATCACCTCGGCCAGTTGCGCGTCGCTGAACTCATCCCGCAGCGGGCCACGCAAATCCATGCCGGTAGCGGCAAACAGACAGGTAAAGAGCTTGCCATCAGATGACAGTCGCGCGCGGGTGCAGGAACCGCAGAACGGCTCCGTAACGGAATTGATAAAACCGATTTCACCCTGCCCATCGGCAAACACATAACGGCTGGCTACCTCGCCATGGTAATTACTGGCCGCCGGCTGCAGCGCCCAGCGCTCGCCGATAAGCTGCAGCAATTCGCGGGCCGGCACGGTTTCGGCAGGCTGCCAGTGGTTGATGGTGCCGACATCCATGTATTCGATAAACCGCACAATCACGTTGCTGCCACGAAAATGCTCCACCATGTCGGCAACCGTATGATCGTTAACCCCGCGTTTCACCACGGTGTTGACCTTGATCGGCGTAAGCCCGGCGCTGTCAGCTTCGCGAATGCCTTCCAGTACTTTATCCACCGTGCCACGACCACCGCTCATTTGCCGAAATACGTCGGCATCAAGCGAGTCCAGGCTGACGGTAACGCGATCCAGTCCTGCCGCTTTCAGCGCGGCAGCATGCTGGGCCAGCAAAATGCCGTTGGTGGTCAGCGCGATATCGTCGATTTCCCTGATGGCTCGCAATTCAGCTATCAGGTCGGGAAGGTTGGCACGCAGCAGCGGTTCGCCGCCGGTGATGCGCAGCTTATGCACGCCCAGCCCGGCAAATATCTTCGCAACCCGCGCAATCTCGTCAAACGACAGCCGCTGGTCACTGCTCAGGAATTCGAAATCCTTGTGGTATTTGTCCTCGGGCATGCAATAAGGACAGCGGAAGTTGCAGCGATCCATGACCGATATGCGCAGATCGCGCAATGGCCGGTCGAGTGTATCGCGCAGCTTCGGCCTGCCGCCCGGGAACTGCACCAGTGGCGCGCTGTCAGTTTGGTCATTCATGTGATCTGGATGCCTGCCATCGCTGTCGGACTGTGCTCCGCAGCCGTGCATTTGACGCTAACATACGGCATTGGCTTGTCAATGAAATAACTCAACGGCTCACACTCATGCCAACAGCAGTCACGGACATACCAGCGCAGATGCAGGGCATTGCGATTACCGCAGCAGGCGAACCCGACGTTCTGCAGCAGCAGGTCTTTGATGTGCCGCAACCCGGCGCCGGTGAAGTGCTGATCAAAGTGGCTGCGGCCGGCGTCAACCGTCCCGACTGCCTGCAGCGCCGCGGACTGTATCCACCACCCCCCGGCGCTTCCGAATTGCCCGGCCTGGAGGTGGCAGGCGTGGTCGCTGCATGCGGCAGCGACGTCAAGACCCTGCAACCGGGCGACCGGGTCTGCGCCCTGCTGGCCGGCGGCGGCTATGCAGAATATTGCACCGCGCCGGCAGGTCAGTGCCTGCCTGCTCCGGCAGGACTCAGTCTGGCAGCGGCGGCTGCGCTGCCGGAAACCTGCTTCACCGTCTGGAGCAATATCGGCGACCGCGCCGGCCTTAAGCCCGGCGAAAAGCTGCTAGTCCACGGCGGCGCCAGCGGCATCGGCACCACCGCCATACAAATGGCACGCGCGCTGGGCGCCACGGTTTTTGCCACCGCCGGCAGTGACGAAAAAGTTGCGCTGTGTGAACAGCTTGGCGCGAAACTCGCGGTCAACTACCGCAGCGAAGATTTTCTTGCAGCCATCAACAGTGCGACCGGGGACTACGGTGTCGATGTGATTCTCGATATTGTCGGCGGCAGTCACCTGGAAAAAAACGTCAAGTTGCTGGCACGCGACGGCAGGCTGGTGGTCATCGGCATTCTGGGGGGCGCCAAGGGCACCCTGAACCTCGGCCTGGTGTTGAGCAAACGGCTGGTTATTACCGGCTCAACCCTGCGCGCCAGACCGGTACAGGAAAAACAGCAGATCGCAGAGCAACTGGCCGCCAACGTCTGGCCCCACATCGAACACGGCGCCATTCAGCCGGTGCTGCAACAGCGCTTCGCCCTGCAGCAGGCCGCTGCGGCCCATCAACTGCTCGAAGCCAACGATGCGGCCGGCAAACTGGTGCTGATCGTGGACGCCGAACTGGCGGACAGCGTCACCGCATGATCACCGCATGAGCAATCGTTTTCTGTGTGAGGAATTTGCGGCCTGGCGGGAACAGGGCCGCGACATGGTGCTGGCCACGGTAATCGAAACGGCCGGGTCGACATACAGTAAAGCCGGACGGCAACTGCTGCTCGATGCGGCCGGCCGCTATGCAGGACTGGTCGGCGGCGGCTGCCTTGAAGGCGACCTGATCCTGCGCGCCCGCGAGGTTCTGGCCGCCAATACGGCCCGGCAGGTCAGCTACGACATGCGCGACGATGCCGATGACCTGTGGGGCATGGGTTCGGGTTGTCGCGGCCTGATGACCCTGCTGCTGCAACCCCTGACTGCTGCCAACGACTGGCAGCCATTCGCTGCGCTGGCGGAGGCGATGCGCGGCACCCGGCCCGGAGTCGCCGCGCTGGTGGTGACAAGCAATCTTGCCGAGCGGCAACCCGGCGCGCTCGAATTGCTGGCCGATGAGTTGTCCGGGCTGCCGCGACTGGACACCACCGCAACCCCGGCCGGGCAATTTACGGCGTTACGCTGGCGCGTTACGCCGTGGCCGCGACTGCTGATACTTGGCGCCGGACCCGATGCACATCCGCTGGTCAGCATGGCACGCACATTGGGCTGGGAAGTCTGGGTTGCTGATCATAGGGTGGAATTACTTGACGCTGCCGGGCTGGCTGCGGCCGATCGGCGCATTGCACTGGAACGGCAGGAAATAGACGCAAAAATAAACCCTGCTGATTTTGCCGCGGTGTGTGTCATGACCCACAACCTGGAAAACGATCAACAGTATTTGCAGACGCTGAGCACGCATGAACTGCCCTATGTCGGTGTACTCGGACCGGCTGCCCGGCGCGCCGAACTGCTGGCCAGGCTGGGGCTGGAAAATACCGCGTTTGCGGCGCGCCTGCGTGGCCCCGTCGGTCTGGACATCGGCGCGGATTCACCGCAAACCATTGCGCTGGCGCTGCTTGCCGAGATTCAGGCCACCCTCGCCGCCGGTTGGCAGAACGCCGGAACAAAGCGCCATGACTGATGCGCCGCACCGCATAGATACCGACACAGCCGACCGGCTTATTGCGGCCGCCATGCCGGCTTTCGACAGCCACCGCATTGCGCTGGCCGATGCCAGCGGCCAGATTCTGCGCGAACCGATACGCGCCGAACGCGATCAGCCACCGTTTGATCGTGCCACCATGGACGGCATTGCCGTAAGTTCGGCCGCGCTGCAAACCCGTCGCTTCCGGCTT
>JAUIEY010000163.1 GCA_030429685.1 Gammaproteobacteria bacterium | reverse complement strand
CGGACATTATCGGCACCATGAGCGGACAAGCTCTGGGCGGATCTCTCTCAGGTCTTATCATGGGAGACTTTGTATTTGAGCTTGCGTCAACTTTTTTCCCTGGAGCAACAGCTCCTGGCTTGCCGAATCTGACCAACGCCGATATCAATACAGTTTACGTGCCACTCTTTGAAGAAGATTTTACCTTTGCGCCACAGTACGATTTCGTAATCAATGGAATCTCCGTTACCGTAGTACCAATCCCCGCTGCAGCATGGCTGTTCGGCTCTGCCTTGATTGGGTTGGGCTGGATACGACGAAAAGCCTGATCAATAAGAATGCTGAAGGGAGTCCGCCATTGCGGAAATGTGATCGCGCGCTTGATCCGCTCTGCGCGACCCGCTCGCGACCGCATCCATCTCAGCGACGATCAGCCGCAACTCATCCGCGCTGAGTTCACCCGGCCAGAAAGTAAGAATTTCGCCGTCCGGCAACACGAATACCGTAAATGGCAGGGCGATAAAATCTGCCGCGAAAGATTCAGCAACGACTGAGGCCTCGAATTCCCCGTACAAATTCGGGTAGGTGATGCCGGTCTGCGCAATGAATCGCCTGACATCATTAAGATTGTCTATCGCAACACCGACTACCTGAAGACTGCCATCACTGCGCTGATCCTGCAGTGCCTGCAGCAATGGCATCTCGCGCCGGCAGGGCGGGCACCATGTTGCCCAGAAGTTAATAACCAGCGATTTGCCCGACCATTCCATAATCGATCTGGGTTGGTCATCGAGATTGGGCAGGCTGAAATCAAAAAGGTATTCAGCCGTCTCGGGCAGCTCGGAGCTGTTTTCCTGAAAAACCTGCCAACCCCACCAGCTGACCAGCCCGAAGCCCAGAAGTATCGCCAGAAGGAGTAATGTACGCATTTCAGGAATCGCCCGCCGCAGTATGCGCTCAACATACACAGGCGCATGCAATTTTGTCCATCTGTGCTGCCTGTCCGTGAGCGAGCATTATTTGTGCGATGATCGGCAAGCCGCCATGGTTTGTGCAGGGGTCAGGATTAATCGGAGCCAATTGATATGCAACAATTCAAATCTTTAGCAGGCATCGTTTTTGCGGGCGTTATTGTCCTGACACTCGAGGCCTGCAGCTCCGAGCAGGGAACGACTGCAGCGAACGTGTTTACCGAGCTGGCATCGCCGGCGGCGCCTGGCAGCCTCGGACCTCACCTGGCGATTACAGCGGAAGGCGACCCCGTTCTGAGCTGGCTCGAGCCCGCTGGTGATGGTGCCCACGCTGTCAGATACTCGCTGCTGCAGGCCGACGCATGGTCGACGCCTGTGACTGTCGCAGTGGGGGATAACTGGTTCATAAACACTGCTGACTTTCCGTCAGTGGTGCCGATCTCTGCGCAACAATGGGCGGCGCATTGGTTGGTAAAGCGGCCGGGTGGTAACTATGCCTATGACATCGCTTTGGCGCTGTCAGCAGATGACGGCAATACCTGGACGGCGCCGATGACGCCCCACACTGACAACACCGCCACGGAGCACGGGTTTGTTACGCTTTTCCCCTGGTCTGCCGGCCTTGGAGCGGTCTGGCTGGACGGTCGCTTCATGGCTCCGGACATTGGCGACGCATCGGACCCGGAAAGCCACGGCAGCGACAAAGGAGCCATGACGCTGCGCTTTGCGCGGTTTGATTATGACGGCGCGACGCTTGAAGAAGGCGAGATCGACAATCTTGTGTGCGACTGCTGTCAGACCGATGTTGCGGTGACGGCGCAAGGGCCTATCGTTGTTTATCGAGATCGCACAGCCGACGAGATCAGAGATATTTCAGTAGCGCGCTACATCAACGGAAGCTGGACCGAGCCGGTGACGGTGTCAGATGATCAGTGGCGCATTCCAGCCTGCCCGGTTAATGGCCCGACAATTGTGGCCGAAGGGGAGAATGTGGTGGTCGCCTGGTACGGCGCACCCAATCGGGAATCCCGCATCAAGCTGGCCTGGTCACAGGACGGCGGCAACACGTTTGCTGCGCCGGTGGTGGTTGACGACAGCAGTGTAAGAGGGCGCGTGGATGTGGCGTTGCTGCCGGACGGCTCGGCTGCAATCAGTTGGGTTGCCAAAACTGACGACATCAACGGCCAATTACGCACCCGGCGCGTGACAAGCACCGGTGAACTGGGACCCATTGAGGTCGTCACCGAGGGCACCTACTCGCGCAGCGCGGGTTTCCCGCAAATGCTCGGAACCGCCGACCGGCTGATTTTTGCATGGCCTGAGGACGGTGAACTGCGGCAAGTAAAAACTGCGTATAGCCGATATTAATAACTACTCATGCCTTAACGCATCAATCGGATCCAGCTTTGCCGCGCGCATTGCGGGCCAGCCCGCGAACAGCAGGTTAAGAACAAAAGCGACAGTCAGAGCCAGCAGCGCATTGCCGATATCGAAGACGAACGCCAGGTCTGCACGGGCAGCAATGAACCGCGTCGCGATCCAGCCGCCGCCGACGCCGATTAAAATACCCGCGATGGCGAGCACACAGGCTTCAAAGGCAAACTGAAAAAACACGTCATTGGCCGTTGCGCCCAGCGCGCGGCGGGTGCCGATTTCACGGGTGCGGTCGCGGACGGCAATCCAGGCGATGGCGAGAATACCGAGGCCGGACACAATAATCGCACTCAGGCCGATCCAGCTCACCAGAAACTGCAGCCGGTCGGCCGCCGCCAGTTGTGTATTGATCAGTTCACGCTGGCTTTGCACCTGGAAATCATCGGGGCGGGCGGCAGAACTGCGATGGCGCTTGCGCAGCAACTGGGTGATGGCGATTTCCGCCTGTTCAATGTTGGCCAGATCGGGCAACTCGAACAGGATCGAATTGTAATGCTCAACGTTCAGCAGCCGGCGCATGGCCGCAGTCAGCGGCACATAGACCTGACCGTCCTCATCACTGGCGTCCAGACCGGGCCCGCGTTCGGCCATTACGCCGATAACTTCAAATGGCACCCGGTTAATAAACAGGCGCTCACCGAGAGGATTGCGGTCCTCGTAAAGCTCATGCGCCGCTTTGTACCCCAGCAAAGCCACCCGTGCCGAACGCCGCAGTTCATCAGGACCGAACCAGCGGCCATCGCGCAACTCCCATGACTTCATGGCGAAGTAGTCCGGCTCGACGCCGGTCACCGGGGCGATGGTGGACAGAAAGCCCGCTTTCAGGCGCAGCGCCGAGGTGGCGGTGGCCGATGCACGCACATTGCCCAGGATATCGTCGCGAATGGCGCGGTAATCAGCCTCGATCAGGGTTGTGACCACCGCGCCGGTCCGCTCGCGGTCGGCGACCGCACGACTCTGTTTTGCAGAAACTACAACAATATTTGTTCCTAATTGATTTATTTTATTAAGAATATTGACACGACCACCCGAGGCATAATTGACTACCGTGATCGCGCCGGCGACGCCCAGCGCGGCGCAGCCCACAATCAGCGCCGAGCGCAGCCGATAGCGCAGCATCTGACGCCAGGCGACGCGAACCAGCTGCGGCCTGAGCAGGTGCATAGGCTCAGGAGCGCAGGGCGTCGATAGGGTCGGTATTGGCGGCTCGCCAGGCCGGTTGCAGGCCAAACAGCAGACCCACGCCGATTGACAGCGCGATGGCCAGCGCAATCATGTTCCACACCAGCACCGGCGGCATGTTCTGCTGCAGCACCGCAATCACGCCGCCACCGACACCCAGCAGCGCGCCGATAATGCCGCCAAGTAGCGAGGCGGCGGCGGCTTCAATCAGAAACTGCTGCATGATGTCCTGCCGGGTGGCGCCCATGGCGCGCCGCACCCCGATTTCGCGGCGCCGCTCCGAGACGGCGATCAGCATCAGGCTCATGATCACCGTACCGCCGATAATCGTCGCAATGGCGGAGATACCCGTCAGGATGCGGGTTAACGTGGAATCCACATCAGCGACCTGTTCGGCGCTGGCACGCGGACTGACCAGGCCAAAATCGTCCTCGCCGGGCGGCACGATACCGTGCCGCTCACGCAGCACCGCAGTGATTTCCTGCATCACCGGTTCCGGGTTCAGCGGTTCATGCAGCTCAACGGTAATAGTGGTGAGAAAATCGCGGTTGAACAGCCGTTTAGAGGCGGTCGTCACGGGAATAAAAACAATGCCATCCAGGCTGGAGCCGCCGGGACCGGCGCCGCGGGTTTCCAGCACGCCTTTAACCTGGAAGGGCACATTGCCAATCCGGATCTGCTTGCCGATGGGGTCCTGATCGCCGAACAGATCACGCTGGATATCCGGACCTATCACCGCAACCCGCGCGACGGACTCTATATCCTCCTGCGTCAGGACACTGCCGAAATCAATAAAGTAACTGCGCATCTCCAGCCAGTTGGCCGTAACGCCGTAAACTGCGCTGGCTGTGGTCTGATCCCGATACTTCACGGTCAGGTCGAATGCGTTCTGCACTTCGGCAACCTGTTTCACCCCGCTGACCTGTTCCAGAATGGCATCTGCATCACCGAAGCGGAGGGTAGGCTCAACGGTGGTTAAGGATGGCATACCACGCGTCGCCGAAGCCCCCGGTTCGATATTGATCAAATCGTAATTACCGACCATGTTCTTGAACTGCCGCATGGTCTCCTGCCGCGTTGATTCGCCCATCGTTGACATGGCGGTAAGCGAAGCAATCCCGATCGTGACGCCGAGCATCATGAACAGTGCGCGCAGTGGGTTGCGCAGCATGGAACGATTGGCTAACGCGAGGCTGGCAGAAAATTTCATCACGCAACCCCCGATGCAGGAGCAGGCTGCTGAACCCGGTCAGAAGCAATGGTGCCGTCGGCA
>JAUIEY010000162.1 GCA_030429685.1 Gammaproteobacteria bacterium | reverse complement strand
CCTATGAAGGTACGCACGACATTCATGCCCTGATACTGGGCCGCTCGCAAACCGATCTGCAGGCTTTTAAATAAAGCCGGCCGGGTTGCCCCGCAAAAACCTCTGTGAATATCGCCGCGATCAAGAGCCTGTTTCCCGGAACCGTAATCGTCCTGATCGCGGCGCTGTCCGCCCTGTATCTGGCGGAGCACTACAACGCACCGGTCATGCTTTTCGCCCTGCTGCTGGGCATGGCACTGAGTTTTTTGTCGGAAGAAGAACATATCTGCCGGGGTATTAACTTCTCCGCCAAGACACTGTTGCGTCTTGGCGTGGCACTGCTGGGCCTGCGCATCAGTTTCGCGCAGGTGATGTCCATCGGTGTTGCCAATCTTGCGGTCATCAGTGCCGGCGTGGCCCTGACCATAGGGCTGGGAATCATACTGGCAGGCCGCTTCAGACGGACGCGCGACTTCGGTTTGCTGACCGGCGGCTCAGTCGCCATATGCGGCGCTTCCGCCGCCATGGCCATCGCCAGCGTGCTGCCCGGCCATCCGGAACGGGAAAAACAGGTGGTATTTACCGTCCTGTGCGTAACCACGCTCAGCACCATCGCGATGATCGTTTACCCGCTTATCGTCACGCGCTTCGGGTTGCCGCCGCTGGAGGCCGGGGTATTCCTCGGCGGCACCATTCATGATGTGGCGCAGGTGGTCGGTGCCGGTTACAGCGTGTCAGAAGAAGCCGGCGACTTTGCCACCATCACCAAACTGTATCGCGTCTTGATGCTGGTGCCGGTTTTTCTGGCTCTCGCCGCGGTGTTTCGCAGCAGCGACGGCTCGGACGGACGCGGCAGACTGCCACTGCCGATGTTCATCCTGGGCTTTGTGGCGTGCATGCTGATTGCCTCGCTGCAATTGCTGCCGCAGGGCATTATCGCTTTCGGCCTCGATGCCTCGAAGTTTTTCCTGGTGATGGCCATTGCCGCCCTGGGCATGAAAAGCAGCCCCAAAGTCTTGTTCAGAGGCAGCGCGGGCGCACTGGCACTGGTTATCATAGAGACCCTGTTTTTGGGCGCCCTGATACTGCTCTGGATACTGTTCGGCAGTTAGTAGGCAGCGCCCGGGGAGGAGGCACAATGTTCATTAATTTCTGGTATCCGGCGATGCAGTCGGAAGAACTCGGCGCTGCGCCGAGCCACGTGCGCATGCTCGGCATGGATTTCGCCCTGTTTCGGGACGCCGCAGGCCGGGCGCATTGCCTGGCCAACACATGTGTGCACCGCGGCGGTTCGCTCGGCCACGGCAAAGTCAAAGGGGACTGCATCGAATGCCCTTATCATGGCTGGCGCTTTGATCAGGACGGCGTATGCAGGCGCATTCCCTCGATCGGCCGCGACGGCAAAATTCCGGCGCGGGCCAAGGTCGACAGTTATCCGGTCGAAGAAAAATACGGCCTGATCTTTGTTTTTCTCGGCGACCTTCCAGAAGCAGAGCGACCACCGATTCGTGAAATTCTGGAATGGGACGATGACAAGTGGCGCGCCACCATCGTCAGCTGGGAATTCGACGCCAATATGGAACGTGCCGTGGAAAACTCGCTGGACCCGTCGCACAACGAATTTGTGCATGCGACACATGGCTTCCAGGGAGAGCGCGAAGACTACAAAGTTCCCGACATGGAGATAACCAGGGAGGAGCTGGGGGTATATTTTCGCATTGTACTCTACTCGCCGGCGCTGGACCGCGGCGAACTGAAAGGCATGAAGGATGAGGAAAGTGCGATGGAGGCCTTCTCCGGCCATCATGGACCGAATCAGCTCTGGAACCGGCTGCACCTGACGGCGGAAAACTGGCTGCATCAATACCAGTTCTGCACTCCAATTGACGAAAACCGCACACGGTTCTGGCATATCAATATGCGCAATAGCTGGCTTGATCCCAAGGTGGATGAAGGGGTGAACGAGCGCAACCGTGTAACGTCGGCCGAAGATCAGGTCATCCTCACAAAACTGCGTCCGGTTGTGCCGCCCGCGCATACCAACGAAGAACTGCTGATGCCGTCTGACGAGACCGTCCTGCTGTACCGGAGTTTTCTGTCGCAATGGGAAGCTTGTGGCTGGCGTATAGACGTGGATGCCATGAAAGAACTGCAGAAAACCTCGGCCGTTACCGTGCCCTCACCGGCGCGCCGTGAGCAGAAAAACTGGGTACTGAAAACCGTGCCGCTGATCGCGCCGTCACCGGACCAGAGTCAGGCCGCCGGAGGTGTGGCCGGATGATCATCAATAACTGGTATGTCGCGGCACAAAGCAGCGACGTTGGCGACACGCCGTTCCGTACCCGCATGCTGGGTTGCGATTTCGTGCTGTTCCGCAACGCCGCGGGCGAAGTGGTTTGCCTCAGCGACATCTGCTGCCATCGCGGTGCCTCACTGAGCCGCGGCGCCTGCAGCAACGGGCGGGTGCAATGCCCGTATCACGGCTGGGAATTCGGTTCGACCGGCCAGGTGGAACTGATCCCGTCACTGGGCCCGGATGCCAGAATACCGCGCCGTGCCCGCGTCGACTGTTATCCCGTTGAGGAACGTTATGGCCTGATCTGGGCTTTCCTCGGCGACATGCCGGAAAGTGCCCGACCAGAGCTGCCGGAGTTGCTGCCGGAATACGGCGATGAGGCTACCTGGCGCATGACCCGTCTGCAGCGCGACTGGGACGTACACTGGGGGCGGCTGAAGGAGAACCTTGCCGACGCCTCGCATCTGTTTCTGGTGCATTCCTTTGGTAAACACCTGAGCCCGGAGATGCAGATATTTCCCGTCGAGGAAACCGCCTGGGGCGTGCGCATCCCGCAGACCTACAGCGAGACGCCTACCAAAGACTCGCAGGTTTTCGAGAATGTGCCCGAGTCGGATAACAAGCGGCCGAAATCCAGCGTGCTGATCGAAATCAGCGTAATCGGCATGATTCAGAAAAACACCCAGCTAATGGCATCGGGATACAACCAGGTAATCTGGAATGCCCTGACGCCGATAGATGATACCCGCACGCGGCATTTTAATTTGCATTTCCGCAATTTTCAGATGGACCCCAGGCACGATGAGTCAATGATGAAGACCATTGACTGGGGCCTGCAGGAAGACGCAGAAGTCATTGATCACCTGCAGCCGCCTTTGACGCCGGATAATTTCACCGACGAATTGTTTATAGAACCCGACGGTCCGGAAAAAGCCTACCGCGAGAAAGCGCTCAAACTTGGCCGTGAGCTCGGCCGCATTGACTGGCGCCGCCGGCAGGAAATGGCACTGGAAAAAGCGCTGGTTATCCCGTCACCGGCGCGGCGCGACGGCGGCAGCTGGATCCACGACACGGTGCCGCTGCTGGACGATTAGGCCGGTCCCGCCGGTTCGCGCGTTTTTATCGCCACGGCCGCCAGCGCCAGCAGTGCCGTGGCGCCGGCAACCATCATAAAAGGTGCGCCTGGTCCGATGGCGTCAAACAGTCTTCCGCCGACTGCGGTTGCCATCAGCACCCCGATAGCACCGCAAACACTGAACGTGCCGATTACCGCACCGCGATTTTCTGCCGGAGCCTCCTGTCCGATCATCGCCTGCGAGGCATAGAAACAACTCGCCTGACCGATACCCAGAAATACGAAAGCCGGCCATACGCCCGTGGCCAGCGGATCATCAAGGCTGCCGACGACCGCAAAACCGGCTGTTGCCAGTATGCCGCCGCCGGCCAGCACCAGTAGCCGGTCAAAACGGTCCAGCACGTAGCCCATTACCGGTGCCCATACCAGTGACATGCTGCTGGATAACACGAACATCAGGGTAGCCGCACTCAGGGCCGCAGCGGCATCCATACCGGCCGCCTTGCCGGACAGACTGCCCCACAGCACAATGAACGTTCCGGCTACCACCAGGTCGCCGCGGGCCGCAAAGGCAGAAAAATACAGCAACGCAATACGCGGCCGGGCAGCCATCCTGAAACCGGCCAGCAGGTCAGTTTTTTGCCGCCGGCCATGGCCTGCGGGCACGCCCGCCTGCAGCCCGAACCAGGCATAAAGTGCGGCCGCTATGCAGATCGCTACCAGCACAATGTGCATGTTGTAGCCTGCTTCGAGTTCGCTGGCACCGCGCGTGATAAAAAATTCCGGCAGGTTGCCGCCGATGGCGGAAAACACTGCAACCCCCAGACCTCCCGCGATACCCGAGGCGGCCACCAGTTTGCCGCGGGAGCGTTCCTGCGGATAGTCATGGACAATAACCGTAAGCATGCAGGTTGCCGCTGCCACACCGACCGCATAGACAATTCTGGCGCCCAGCAGGCCGTTGGCTGAATCCGCGAACGGAAACAGCACATAGGCAACAGCAAATATCAGCAGGCCGGCAGCCATCACGCCGCGGCGGCCGGCCTTGTCGGACAAGATACCAAACACGCCGGCCAGCGCGATGACGGTGATTTCGGACCAGAAGCCCAGATTGCCGGTCAGCGTGCCCTGCTCGGCCGCGGGGATGCCCAGCTTGGTATTCATCAGATAGACCTGACTTACGTTGACGAACACCACCACGCCCATCACGATCATATCGACGAGCAAAAAAGCCAGTGCATTGGCCCGGCTCACGCCGGGCAGCAAAAATACGGGCCCAAATCTTGCGCCCGCTGCAACGTTCATGCGGCCGAACCGTATTCCGGAAAATACACTTGGATCATGCGCTCAATGTAGCCGCTGATGGCACCGCTGGCCCGCGCGTAGTCCGATATCCGGCAGCACAGCGGTGGCACTACAAACTGTGCCAGCACTCCGAATGCCGAAGCGTCCAGATCACAGGGACGCTCGCCGAAAAGATACTGTTGTGTGCC
>JAUIEY010000161.1 GCA_030429685.1 Gammaproteobacteria bacterium | reverse complement strand
CCAGATCCTCACTACTACTGCCGCTACCCATGGACGAGGCCGCACCACCGCCCAGCCCGATCAGCATCGCGGGACCGCCCAGTACCACAATCATGGCTCCGGCAGGCACGTCCGGTTTATGCACATCAGCCGCGCGAATATTGCCCATGCCGCCGGCGATCATGATGGGCTTGTGATAACCGGTGGCGCGGCCCGGTTCGGCCAGCGGCTGCTCGAAGGTACGAAAGTAGCCAAGAATATTCGGCCGCCCGAACTCGTTGTTAAAAGCCGCGCCGCCTATGGGGCCGTCCAGCATGATCTCGCGGGCACTGGCGATGCGGTCGGGTTTGCCGATGCCGGACTCCCAGGGCTGCTCGAAACCCGGAATGCGCAGATGCGACACTGAAAAACCGGTCAGGCCGGCTTTCGGACTGGCGCCGCGACCGGTTGCGCCTTCATCGCGAATTTCTCCGCCCGAACCCGTTGCAGCGCCGGGAAACGGCGAGATGGCCGTGGGATGATTGTGCGTTTCCACCTTCATCAGAATATGGATGGCTTCATCATGCATTTCGTAGCGCTGGTCATTGGCATTGACGATCAGCCGCTCGCCCTGCCCGCCCTCGATTACCGCCGAGTTGTCGCTGTAGGCTGACAACACACCGGCAGGCGACTGCTGGTGGGTCGAACGAATCATCTGAAACAGGCTGTTCGGCGCGGCGGCCCCGTCTATCGTCCATGCAGCATTAAATATTTTGTGGCGGCAATGTTCGGAGTTGGCCTGCGCAAACATCATCAATTCGGCATCGGTGGGATCGCGTTGCACCCTGGTGAAGACTTCGACCAGGTAGTCAATCTCGTCATCTGACAACGCCAGCCCCAGAGCACCGTTAGCCTGCTCAAGCGCGGCGCGGCCTTCCGCCAGCACTGCTATGCGCTGCAAAGGCGCCGGCGCGTGCGCGGCGAACAGCCGGGCGATGTCGGCGTCTCCCGGCAATACCGTTTCAGTCATCCGGTCGTGCAATTCCGGACAACACGCTTCGAGCTGCGCGGCGGTCAGCGGTTTAGCCGCCTGCAGCGCATAGGCAATACCCCGCTCGACCCGGCTGACCTGCTCCAGCCCGCAGTGATTCACAATATCGGTTGCCTTGCTCGCCCAGGGCGACACGGTGCCGATGCGCGGCACTACCAGCAGTGCGGGTTGACCGGCGCCGAAACCGGCCCCGCCGGTCGGGTAGTTGAGCAGCTCCCGGAGCCGCTCAAGCTGCACATCGCTAAGCGGGTTGTCGGCAGCAACAATGTGCTCGAAGCGGGCAGTTATGCCGCTGACTTCAGGCACGCGGGCCTGGATTCGCGGTAGCAGTTTGTCGAGTCTGAAAGCGGATAGCGCCGGCGGACCGGGCAAGCGCAGCGTCAGCATCAGCTGTCGCCGCCCTTGCCGGGTGTGTATACCGGCATCGGAAACTGCGAGACGTTGTCGCCTTTAAAGTCGCTGATTTTGCTGACCCCCTGCTTCTCGACCTCGTCGATACGAATCACCGCGTGCAGGGGGATATAGGTACGCTTGACCGTGGCAAACTCAGATTTGAGTTTTTCCTCGGACGGATCTACGACCACCGTGGTGCGCTCACCGAAAACCAGTTCCTCAATTTCGACAAAGCCGAACAGGGCGCCCTGACTGACGCTGCGGGCGTAGATTTCGTAGATCTGCCCCTGGTTCATGAATATCACTTTGTACAAATGACTTGCAGCCATCGTGGTCGCGGCACCTGTGCATTACGTTAAATAGAAGCCGCCGGGGACGCCGGCGGGCGCGCATTATAACCCACCCGCAGCTGCGAAAAACCGGCCTGAAGCCGTTATCCGGCGGGCCCGTCGGGGGCGCTGAAATGTGACCTATGCAACAGAATCCCGGCACTGGTGCCTGTCACAATCTTGCTGGGACTTTTCTGCCCGACGGTCGGGACAGAAGAGGCTATGGAGCGTGGAAACAGACAATGCCACTGCGGTTACAGGTAATCAGTTCGCATCGCGAAGCCATGGGTGGCAGTTACATCCAGGAGTTTGCTGCGTGCGGTGGATACATCGGCCGCAGTCTTGAGTGCGAGTGGCCGCTACCCGACTCCAAGCGCTATATCTCCAGCAAACACGCCATGATTGATTATCAGAGCGGCGCCTACTACCTGGTAGACCTGAGCCGCAATGGCGTGTTCATCAACGGCTCTGATACCCCGGTCGGTCGCAGCAACCCGCAACGTTTGTTTGACGGCGATATGCTGCGGCTGGGCGAATTCGAAATCCGGGTTGCCATCATTGAAGATGCCGACGAAGGCGACGATGACGGCATGCGCGACTCTGTCGTGCGCGCACAAATGGTGCCGCAGGACGAATCCATGGAAATCGCCATGCTGTCGGACGATGCAATACGCGACGAACTGAAACTGGATGAGGTACTGACGCCGGGCGACGAAGCGGATGAACTCAGCGCCCTGAGCGAGATTCCTCCTGAAGCCAGCGCCATGCTTCGCAAAATGGCCAGCGAGGAAATGCTTAAAGAGATCGTGCATGCTTTTCTTAAGGCTGCCGGCCTCAGCCCCACCGAGTTTGAAGGCATGGATCCCAAGCTGATTCTGCAAAATGCCGGTCGCCTGCTGAGCGAGTTTGCCGAAGGGGCCCATGCGCTGCTGGCAGAGAAAGACCGCATTACCCGGCAACTGCGCCTGCACGCCAACAGCAAGAGCGAGGCTAGCAACCCCCTGCGCGCATCCGATGGCCTCGACAACGCCCTGCGCCTGATACTGGGCAGCGGCAATGACATCAACACCCAGGGCACAGCCGCAGTGGAAGCCGCCTTTGCGGAACTGAAACAACATCAAAAAGCCGTTATCACTGCCATGCGCAGCGCAATCGGCGATTACCTGGGCTATTTTGAACCGGCTGCCATCGAGCGCAGCTCGCAGGCCGGCCAGCACAAGGAATTCCGCGACCTCTACGCGGATGCCTTCGAAGGCCTGGCGCGCCCCAATGACAAGAAGCTGCCGCAGCGCTTCGATGAAGAATTCAGCCGCGCCTACGAACTGGAAACAAGCGAATAAATCCGGTCAGGCCTACCCGCCGCTATTGCGGCGAATACTTAGTGACAATCATTCTCATTTAGCCTAGCATCGCGGCCAATTCTCACAAATTGACCGCCATGACACTGGATCAACTCAAACTGGGCCAACAGGCCCGCATCACCTGCCTGCACGGTGACGGCCCGCTCACGCAGCGCCTCATGGCCCTCGGCCTGCTCGAGGGTACGCGGGTATCCATGCTGCGCCGGGCTTTGGGTGGTGACCCGCTGGAAATCGATGTTATGGGCTATGCTTTGTCTCTGCGAAAAGCTGAAGCAAAACAAATTGATATAGAGCTTACCTGATGTCAGATCGGCAGCCTGTTATAGCCGTAGTCGGCAATCCCAATACCGGCAAAAGCACTCTGTTCAATATCCTTACCGGGCTGCGGCAAAAAACCGGCAATTACCCCGGGGTGACCGTGGAACGGCACACGGGCATGCTGCGCCTGAGCAGCGGTGACGTCACGCTGATTGATGTTCCAGGGGCTTATTCGCTGGCCGCGCATTCGCCGGATGAACTGGTGTCATCCGATGTGCTGCTCGGCAAAGTTCCCGGCGAACCGCGCCCCGATGCGGTGCTGGTGGTGCTGGATTCCACCAATCTGCGCCGCAACCTGTTCATGGCAACCCAGATCATGGAACTGGGGCTGCCGGTGGTGCTGGTGCTGAACATGGCGGACCTGGCCCATAAACGCGGCATCGATATTGATGCCAGAAAACTGAGCCAGGAGCTTGAGGTTCCGGTGGTAGCAGTGGCCGCTACGCGGGAACGGGGTATCGCGGAACTGAAACAGGCACTGGAGACGGCAATCAGCAGCGGGGCCGTCGCACAACGCAGCTTTTTGCCGGAACTGCGAGCAGTAGCGGAAGATTTGCAGCGCCAACTGGTCACGCATGGCCGCATTGATATTTCAGTGCAGGAAACCGAACGCGCGCTGATAGACAAAGGTGGTGCCATCGAATTGCGCCTGCTGGAAGAAACCGGTGCCACGGTGGCCGATCTGCTGGCACAGGCCCGCGACAAACTGACCGGCGGCACAACCAGCGTGGCTGCCATTGAAGCCCGCGGCCGTTACGAACGCATCGACGCTGTCGTCAGCCTGGTCCAGACACGCGGTAAAAGCCGTCAGGGCGTGGCCGACATCATTGACAAGCTGACCAGCCACCCGCTGCTGGGGGCGATACTGTTTTTTGTCATCATGGCCACTGTGTTTCAGGCCGTGTTCTCGTGGGCCGGGCCACTCATGGACCTGATAGATGACGCCACTGCCGCACTCAGCGCAACGGTCGCTGCCGTTTTGCCGCAGGGCGCGCTGTCCAGCCTTATTGTTGACGGCGCCATAGCCGGTGTCGGCAGCGTGGTGATCTTTTTGCCGCAAATCCTCATCCTGTTTGCATTTATTATTTTTCTGGAAGATTCGGGTTACATGGCACGCGCGGCTTTCTTGATGGACCGGCTGATGCGCGCCTGCGGATTGTCAGGGCTGTCGTTTATTCCCATGCTGTCCAGCTTTGCCTGTGCGGTGCCGGGCATTATGGCCACACGGGTAATTCCGAATCCGCGCGACCGGCTGGCTACCATGCTGGCTGCCCCGTTCATGACCTGCTCGGCGCGCCTGCCGGTGTACGCTCTGCTGATAGCGGCATTTGTACCGAAACAGCAATTCGGCATTCTCAACCTGCAGGGCATTGTGCTGTTCGGCCTGTACATGCTGGGCATTATCGGCGGGATCTTCACGGCACTGGTCATGAAGCGCTTTGCCCTGAGAGGACCGACGCCCACTTTTCTGATTGAGATTCCGCCCT
>JAUIEY010000160.1 GCA_030429685.1 Gammaproteobacteria bacterium | reverse complement strand
CTCGACCGAGTGCGGTCTGGGTGGCGGTATGCCGGTCGCGGCGCAGTATATCCGGACGGCAGGTTAACCGCAGACAATTGGCGACCGTTGCAGCAATCAGCTCTGCCTGGTTGTAACCGCGCTCACTGTGTCGAATGGCATGCAGCGGCACCGGCACCACCTGATCAGGCCGGCAGGATGGCTCAATTCGCGGCCGCAGGTATGCCGCCAGCAGTTCCCCGGTAATGCGCGCCATGCAGCTGCGCCGGCTGAATTTGAGTGCGGTAAGCATCCGGTTGACAGGATATTCATAGACCAGGGCCGCGAAGCAGGCACTGCAACGCGGCGGCGCGGCGGCACAACGCGCGCACACCTCACCACACGGCAGGGGCAGTGCGCAGCAGCGGCAGGCGCGCTGCTGCCATGGCAGATCGGCCCGACAGCCGGCACAAAGGTCGATGCCCTGCGCAGACGCATCGCAAAGCACACAGCGGTGCGGGCAAACCACCGCCAGCAAGCTGTCAACTTTTTCACCACACAAAAGTTGACAGTGGCGCATGGCATTTCGATACTTCCCGGCTATTGGCATTTTCGACCGTCCTGATCGGCACCCCTGGCCGGGCAGCGAATTGATTTTCCGGCAGCGCCGGACGCTGCGAAAGCTGCGAAACTGCCGCAACAACAGACTTTGGCACTCAGGAATCAACATGCACGGAACACCGCAAGCCGAATATCCGCAGCGCTCCGCACTGGCTGCGCTGACCACAGGCGAGGTTCGCAACAACTGGACCCTCGACGAAGTCCGTGCATTATTTGCATTGCCGTTCAACGACTTGCTGTTTGCTGCCCAGTCGGCACACCGGCAGCATTTTGATCCCAATGCCGTGCAGATCAGCACCCTGCTGAGCGTAAAAACCGGTGGCTGCCCGGAAGATTGCAGCTATTGCCCGCAGAGCATCCGCTACGAAACCGACGTCAACAACGACCCGCTGATGGAATTGCAGGCGGTGGTTGAGCAGGCGCGCGCAGCAAAAGATCGCGGCGCCACGCGCTTCTGCATGGGCGCGGCATGGCGCTCACCCAAGCCCAGACAGCTGGAACAGATAAACGCCATGGTGGAAGCAGTCAGTGAGCTTGGCATGGAGACCTGCGCCACGCTTGGCATGCTCCAACCGGAGCAGGCCAGACAACTGAAGCAGGCCGGTCTGGATTACTACAACCACAATCTTGATACTTCCGCGCGGCACTACGAAAAAATCATCACCACGCGCACCTATCAGCATCGGCTCGACACGCTTGCGGCGGTGCGCGATGCGGGCCTGAAGGTATGCTGCGGCGGTATCGTTGGCATGGGTGAAGATGAACTGGACCGGGCTGAATTACTGCACACCCTGGCCACCATGGCGGAACATCCGGGCAGCGTGCCGATCAATCAACTGGTCCAGGTGGAGGGCACACCTCTGGACGGCAGCGCTGCAATTGATCCGCTGGATTTTGTGCGCATGATTGCCGTGGCCCGCATTCTTATGCCGGCATCGCATGTACGCCTGTCCGCCGGACGCGAAGACATGAGCGACGAAATGCAGGCGCTGTGTTTTCTGGCAGGTGCCAATTCGATTTTCTATGGCGAAAAACTGCTGACCACCGCCAACCCGGCTGCGGACCAGGACCGGCAGTTGATGACCAGGCTGGGCATACAACCGGAGCCTTGCAGCAAGCAGCGTGCATGAACTCGACCAGCATCAGCTGCGCCGCGACAGTGATCGCATTGCGGCGGATTTCGACCGCAGCGACTTTCTCTGCCGGGAAAGCCGCGCCCGGTTGCTGGAACGCCTTGAGCTGATCACCCTGCAAGCCGACGTCATACTGGACCTCGGCGGTGGCACCGGCGCTGCAATCGCGTTGCTCAGGCAACGCTTTCCCGCTGCATCTATAGTTTCACTTGACTGGTCAGAAGCGATGCTGGCGGCGGCTGCCGACGACAGCCCGCTGCAAATTTGCGCCGACGGGCATCAACTGCCGCTGGCCGACGCATCGGTGGATATAGTGGTTTCCAACCTGATGCTGCCGGGCTGCGCCGACCCGGTGCAGGTATTCGCCGAAGCACGCCGCGTGCTGCGCGTCCCCGGCCTGTTTCTGTTCAATACCCTCGGCCCTGATACCCTGAAAAACCTGCGCCGGGCCTGGGCAATCGTGGACGAAGCGCCACATGTGCATGTATTCGCCGATATGCACAATATCGGCGATGCGCTGGTGCAGGCAGGTTTTCGGGAACCGGTGATGGATGTGGAACACATCGCCGTGCGCTATCGCGACATAAACCGCCTGTTTGCTGACCTGCGTGCGGCCGGCGCGGTAAACCGTCTCGCTGCAAGACGCAGAACCCTGACTCCGAAGGGGTTGTGGAACCGCATGCTGGCAGCGGCCGAACAGCTACGCAGCGCCGATGGCGCCTTTGTCGCCGACGTGGAACTGATTACCGGGCAGGCCTGGACGGGCGCAGCCGGTCCCGGCGTAGCCATGGCTGACGGCGTCGCGTCGTTTCCGGTCTCGCGGCTGGGCAAACGGGGTTAGAATGCGCGGCCGACGGCTGGATTAGCCGCCCGGCGCAATAGGATGAGGCTGCAACAGGCCAAAAAACCAGGCAATAAACAACAGCACAAATAATGCAACCGACAACGTAATTCGCACAGTCAGCGAATTCACCATGCGCTTCGACTCACCCTTGTCCTTGAGCATGTAATACATGCCCGAACCCAGGCTGAACACAATGGCGAGCAACACGGCAACAATCAGGTATTTAATAAGGTCTTCCGCGGGCATGGGGGAACTGCGCTAGCAATGGGAACGCAACCCTACAGCGCGGCGACCGCCCCGGCAAGCAATGTACCGCCCGGCTACCGGCGCCCGGCCATCGCGACCGGCCTGCTGGTCGCACTGCTGGCGCTGTTTTTCAGCGCAGGCTTCTGGCAGCTCGACCGGGCCGACGAAAAATGGACTGTCCTCGACAGTGCCGCGCGCGCCGCAACCGGCGACCGGCTGACCAGCCTGGTAAGTGATGCGGAGGCGGCCGACTATCGTTTCTATACTTTTGAATTGCGCGGCCGTTACCTGCCCGAACGCCAGGTACTGCTGGATAACATGACCCAGGACGGACGCAACGGTTACCAGGTGCTGACGCCGTTTCTGTCAGGCACGCAGTATGTGATGGTGAATCGCGGCTGGCTGCCGGCCGGCAACGACCGAACGCAGCTGCCTGATATCGGCGTTGCTGCGGATGAACGTGTGTTGATCGCGCGGCTGAGTGCTCTCCCGGCACCCGGTTTGCGGCTGGCAGCACCGCAGACAGCCGCCAGCGGCTGGCCGCGCCGCATGCTGTTCCCTGACCATGCGCAGTTGCAGGCTGCACTGCAACTGCCGCTGCCGGCCTATCAGCTGCAACTCGATCCGGCCCAACCCGATGGCTACCGGCGTGACTGGCAAACTGTTGCAGCGGGTCCCGCAAAGCACTTCGGCTATGCGCTGCAGTGGTTTTCCTTTGCCGGGCTGGCCTGCCTGTTCTATCTCATTCTTATGTATCAATGGTGGCGCAGCCGCAAGGCCGCCACCGCCCGCTTAACCGTAACTTCCGAATTACCATGACATCAGCTCAAACCCGCGGGCGCCTGACGCTCGTTGCGATCGCTTTACTGTTTGCCCTGCCCATAGCTGTGGCAATGTACTTTTACTTCGCCGACAACGGCTGGCGGCCAGGCGACAACACGCAGCACGGCGATCTGATCACACCGCCGGTATCACTGCCCGATGTTGCGCTGACAAGCGGCGAGTCGGCTGCACGTTTGCGCGAAGTCTGGACCCTGATCGTGCCGGTAGGCAGTGACTGTGACGCGACCTGCACGGATGCGCTGGACAAGGCCCGCCAGGTGCGGCGCTGGCTGGGGCCGAAAATACACCGACTGCAAACGATTGCTCTGCCCGCCACACAAAATGCGCTTGCCAGTACGCTGTTGCAGGAACACCCGCAATTGATTGTCGCTGAACCGCAATTGTCGGCAGATATCCGGACAGCAATCGGCAGCTACAATAACGGTCAGATTTTTCTGGTCGATCCGTTTGGCAATATGATGATGTCCTACCGGCCGGGAACTGATATGGGTGACATCCGCAAGGACCTCGGCCACCTGCTGCGCATATCAACCATCGGCTGAGCCGTTTCGCCAGCAATAAGAACCGCCGGCATGAACAGGGGAGCAACATGATTTGGTATCGACGACTGGTCTGGTTTGCAACAACGCTCGCGCTTGTCGTGGTCGTACTTGGTGCCTATGTCAGGCTTAGCGATGCCGGCCTCGGCTGTCCGGACTGGCCGGGATGTTACGGCGAACTGATTCCGACCGAACTGGATCATGGCGAAATCAAGGATGACTATCCGTCGCGGCCGCTGGTGGAGACCCACAAGGCCTGGAAAGAAATGGTGCACCGCTATGTGGCTGCAACGCTGGGCTTTGCCATCGTGCTGATTGCCTGGCTGGCATGGCGCAATCGCGAGCGGCCTGGTCAGCCGGTCACGGTGCCGCTGCTGACCCTGGGCGTGGTGATATTTCAGGGCTTACTGGGCATGTGGACGGTTACGCTATTGCTCAAGCCTGTAATTGTGATGGGCCATTTGCTCGGCGGGCTCACCACGCTGGGGCTGCTGTTCTGGCTGTTGCTGGAAGACGCCCGCCAGTCTCGGGGTGACACCGCGCGCAACCTGCACCTGCCGGCTTTTATCGGGTTGGTGGTGCTGATCTGCCAGATTGCGCTGGGTGGCTGGACCAGTTCGAACTACGCCGCGCTAGCCTGCCCTGATCTGCCCACCTGCATGGGGCAGTGGTGGCCCGAACAGGCTGACTACAACGAAGGTTTCATTATGTGGCGCGGT
>JAUIEY010000159.1 GCA_030429685.1 Gammaproteobacteria bacterium | reverse complement strand
TAGCCGCTTTGCTGCCGCCGGCCTTGATGAGGTGACGCTGAAAATCCACGGCGATGCCGCGCAGGCGATTCGCCTGATCGGCGAACGCCTGATTCCGGCATTGCCAGCCTGAGTATTATTCTTTGGAGCGCACTGACAGTACGGGACAATCGGCGTGCCGCAACACGTCTTCAGTGGTGCTGCCCAGCATCATGTGCTTGACGCCGGAATAGCCATGGGTGGTCATCACAATCAGATCGGCGCCCACTTCATTCGCGTAATTCACCACCTCGCTTGCGGCGTGCCCGACTACCACTTTGGTCGTGAAGCCATGCGGCGCATTGGCGAGGTATTCCTGCCCGAAACGCTCCATGCGGGTTTTGGCGCTTTCCATGAGTTCGCCCGAGGTCGGGATGGCTACCGAACCCATTTCCAGAGAACTGTATATCTGCGGCTCTTCAACCACATACAAACAGTGCAGTTCAGCTGAGTATTTTTCTGCCAGATCCATAGCCAGAGGCAGCGCGGCTACGGAAAGGTCTGAAAAGTCCGTTGGCATCAATATCGTATCGATTTTATCCTGCATGGCATTCTCCCTGCTTGTCTTCAGTTGTTATTATTATTCTGCTTCGCAGCCTAACCCGGTTGGATACCGGAATCTACCTACATGCCTGCGCAACTGCGGCAACGAGGGTCAGCAATGAATGTAGTTATTACCGGCAGCACCAAAGGCATCGGACTCGGCATGGCGCGCGAGTTTTTGCAGCGCGGCCACGATGTAATGGTGTCCAGCCGGACCCCGCAGGCAGTTGACCAGGTAGTCGCTGATCTGCGTGAGGAATGGCCCGAGCGGAATGTTGCCGGGCGCGTGTGCGACGTCGCCGACTATGGGCAGGTGCAGAATCTCTGGGACAGGGCCGCCGAAATTCTGGGTTCGGTGGATATCTGGGTCAACAACGCCGGTGTCGAGACTGGCGCCGATCTGTTTTACCGGCAGTCACGCGACAGCATTGCTGCTACCGTCAATACCAACCTGACCGGACTGATGTACTGCAATCAGGTCGCCATACGCGGTATGTACCGGCAGGGCGGCGGCAAGATATTCAACATGGAAGGTTTCGGCAGTAACGGCATGATACGGCCGCGGGTGTCGGTGTATGGCACAACCAAATGTGCCGTGCGCTATCTGACCAAGGCGCTGGCGGCTGAATTGCAGGGATCACCGGTCAAAGTGTGTTACCTGAGCCCGGGCATTGTTATTACCGATTTGCTGGTGCCGCCGCCGGACCAGCGCGGTGCGGGCTGGGAACAATCCAAGCAAATCCTCAATTTGCTGGCGGATACCGTAGAGACCGTCACGCCCTTTCTGGTGGAGGGCATGTTGCAGGTCAGGGAAGGCGGTGCAGCAGTTCGCTGGCTGACACCCCGGAAAATAGTCGCACGCAAATTGCAGTCTTATTTCCGCAAGCGCGACGTGTTTACCCCGCTGGGCCTCTGACTGCGGCATCCCCGCCGAGTCTTGCTGCACCCCGGCGCGGGCCGCAATCCTCCGTCCGGGCTGGCCACGCAGCCGCAATTTGGCGGCTGACGGGTATTTCGGGGTGTGACGTACGTTCTTTCTAAGCCGCCGTAAATACGGCACACTGCGTGCTGTACGTGGTTGTTTTTCTGGGAGTTGTTGGCTGTTGCGACCAACAGGTGAGCGTTGAACAAACGAATAAACCGCTATTCGGCTGAAGCGTCGGCGGCGCTGCCGAACGCCTGCTTTCTGCTTGCTTGTGCGGCAGTTGCTTTTGTCTTGCTGCGCGATGCCTCCGGCACGGCGCTGGTGCTGTGGCGGCCGGAGGCAGAATACTGGGGCTATCTGGCAGTTCTGCAGCAGTGGCTGCAGAACCCTGCTGCGCTGTCGAATCCGCTGGTTCGTGATGCGGCTTTAAGCGCGCAATTTGTGCCGCTGTTCTGGCTGCTTGCCGGCGTCGGTCGTCTGCTGGGGATGGATGCCATGCAGTTAATGACGGCTGCCGGCCTCATCAATTTTGTGCTGCTCGCTACCGGGCTGAAGTTGTTTCTGGGCGATTATTTCCGCCATTCCTGGGCGGCGTTTCTCGGTTTGCTGGTACTGTTTTGCGGTTGGGGCCTGACCGGCAGTGGTCCGGGTGTGTACCAATTGCGCAATTTCCTGCAGATCGCCGCAGACCCCTCCACCTTTGCGTTTGCCCTGAGCCTGATCGCTTTCTGGGTGACCATGCGGTTGCTACGCAGTGACGCGACCATGGTGCTCTGGGCGCTGGCGCTGTTGCTGCTGGTCGCACTGGTTTTTGTTAGCCACCCGCTTAGCGGATTGTTTTGCGTGCTGGCCTGCGGTCTGCTGGCCGTAACGGAATTTGCCACCTCGTTGTGGGGTCGGCTGGCGGTATTTGTAGCGGCTGTCGCGGGCCTGGCAGCGGCCGAACTGTGGCCGTTCTTTTCCGTATGGAAGCTTACGCTGGGTCTGTACCCGGACGGTCTGCAAAGCTGGTCCGCAGATGCTGTGCTCGCCGCCGCGCCGGAGCAGCATGCGGCCCGGCATTGGGCTGCAATACTCTACGATCCCAGCGCTTTGCTTGCGGTACTTGGCGTCAGTCTGCTGGGTTTGCTGGCCATCCTGCGATTGTTACAGCGGGGCGAACAACCGTTTATCGTCTATGGCGCTGCCCTGATGTTGCTGCCGTACGCCTTTAACCTGGTGGTCGACGTGCCGCTGGCGCACCGCTTTCTGCTTAACGCGGTGTTCTTCCTGCAGCTCGCGCTAGTCTGGGGCTGGCTGCGCCTGTTCAGTCTATGGAGCGAGATGCCGCGTTCGATTCTGGCTACGCCCATGCTGCTGCTAAGTCTGGCTGGCGGCGCTGCAATGCTGGGGGCAAACTACTGGCTGCTGCAGCAGAACCGGCAGGGCAATGTGTTTGCCGCGCAAACCCTGCAGTTGCAGGACAGTCGCTCGGCCACTGCCGGCTTGAGCGTGCCGGCGTTGTACCGTGAATTGCTTGCGCCGCTGAGCGATGCTGCGGTGGTGCTAGCGCCGCCGGCCACTGGCTGGCCGGTGCCGGCATTCAGGGGCAGGGTCGTGGCGCTGTTGAATCCCAATCCGCTGTTGCCGGACATGTCGGAACGCCAGACATTGACCCGCGAATTTTTCTACGCCGCACCGACTGATCTGCAGCGCGTGGCGACGGTGCAGCGATATGCTGTCAGTCACGTGCTGCTTAATCAGGCCGATGCGGATCTGCACCGCGATCTGCAGACCTGGCTGAACAGCTACGGGCGAACGGTTACCGCGCAGGGCGACTATCGCGTTTACGAACTGGCTCCGGCCCTGCAGCAGATCCGTCTGCCGCAGCCGGCAACCGCCGAAGCCGAGCCGGTCGAGGCAGCCGCAGCAGCCAAACCTGCACAACCCGAATCGCCGCCGGCCGCTGTGCAGGCGCCGGCAGACTCGTCTGCTGAAGCGCCGCAGGCAACTGAAGAAACGGCTGAACCCCGCCAGTTCGGCGCGCCCATCGCTGCGCCGGTGCTGGACCCGGAACGTCATGGCGGCTAGCTGACCCGCTGTCAGGAGCAATCCAGCGCCAGCCCGACTGCTGCCGTCAGGCGACTCAGGTCGTCCGCCTGAATGACGTATGGCGGCATCAGGTATACCAGTTTGCCAAAGGGCCGGATCCAGACACCTGCATCAACAAAGCGTCGCTGGGCACTGGCCACGTCCACGTCGTGAGTCAGTTCAACCACGCCGATGGCACCAAGCACCCGTACGTCGGCAACGCTGTCATGGTCGCGCCAGGGTTCCAGTTCGGTCTGCAACTGTTGCTCTATGGCGGCAACCTGTTGCTGCCAGTCACCGGCGCGCAACAAATCGATGCTGGCGTTGGCGACCGCACAGGCCAGCGGATTTCCCATAAACGTCGGGCCATGCATAAGTACACCAGCGTTTGCCGATATGCCGTCGCGCACGCGTTGGTTAGTCAGGGTTGCTGCCAGACTTAAATAGCCGCCGGTCAATGCTTTGCCAAGGCACATGATATCCGGCACGATGCCGGCATGTTCGCAGGCGAACAGCTTGCCGCTGCGGCCAAAACCAGTGGCAATTTCGTCGGCGATCAACAGCACATCGTACTGTTTGCACAAGTGCGCGACCGTGCGTAAATAATCGGGCGAATAAAACCACATGCCACCGGCGCCCTGTACCACCGGCTCCAGTATCAATGCCGCGATTTCGCCGCTGTGCCTGCGTAGCAGCTGTTCTATAGGCGCGATGTCATCAGCGCTGGCGGATTCATTGAAGCGACAGTCCGGTCGCGGTGCAAACAATTGTTCCCGCACCGAGCCGCTGAACAGACTGTGCATGCCGTTGACCGGGTCGCACACGGACATCGCGCCAAAGGTGTCACCGTGGTAGCCGCCGCGTACAGTCAGCATGCGGTTTTTTTCGGGGCGCGATTGGTTATGCCAGTACTGAATCGCCATTTTCAGCGCAACCTCGACACTGACAGATCCCGAATCGCTGAAAAAAACACAGTCGAGACCCTTGGGGGTCATTCCGATTAAGCGTTTGGCCAGCTCAACAGCCGGGCTGTGTGTCAGTCCGCCGAACATGACATGCGCCATTTTTTCCAACTGTGCCTTAGCCGCCCGGTTTAACACGGGGTGGTTGTAGCCGTGAATGGCCGACCACCAGGACGACATGCCGTCAATCAATTCACGGCCATCCGCGAGCCTGATACGCACCCCTTCACACGAAGCCACCTCAAAGGTGGGTAGGGGGCGGGTCATTGAGGTATAGGGATGCCAGACATGTTGGCGGTCAAAGTCATTCATAACAAGGTATTCATGTTCAGGTGAGGTGCGGCGAACACAGCGTCAGGGTTTTGCAGATGAGGAATCTCGCCCAGCAAGGGTGCGTTCAATCGCGCC
>JAUIEY010000158.1 GCA_030429685.1 Gammaproteobacteria bacterium | reverse complement strand
CTGGGCGACTATCCGGTGGAAATCCTGCAGACCAGCGAAAACAGCGTCAATCAGGTTCGCATTGAACCGCCGGTTCCGGAATCGCCGCCTGAAGCAGCCTGAACAGTTACCAAGCGGCCGGCGACGCCGTCAGGTCAGAGCCAATGCCTGGAGAGCACCACGCAGGTAATCCACACCGGTGATCTGTATACCCTGCAACGGCTTTTTGGGCAGGTTGCCGCGCGGCACGACCGCATGCGTAAAGCCGCGTTTGGCAGCTTCCAGCAGGCGCTCTTCGCCAAAAGCCACCGGACGTATTTCGCCCGCCAGTCCGACCTCGCCGAACACCACGGTGGTTTGTGCAACCGGCCGATCACGCAGACTTGAAACGGTTGCAGCCAGCGCCGCGAGATCCGCTGAAGTTTCCGATATGCGTACACCGCCGACCACGTTTATAAACACATCGAACTCGTAAGCTGAAACACCGGCATGCCGATTCAGCGTGGCAAGCAGCATGGACAGGCGATTCTGATCAAGCCCCAGTGCAAGCCGTCGCGGATTGCCCCCGCCACTTGACTGGTCGGCCAGCGCCTGCACTTCAATCAGCAGTGGCCGGCTGCCCTCGCGGGAAACCGTCACCACCGAGCCGGCCACAGCTTCCGGATGACGCGATAAAAAAATGGCCGACGGATTTTTTACCTCGCGCATGCCGGCATCGGTCATGGCAAAAATTCCGAGTTCATTGGCTGCGCCGAAGCGGTTCTTAATGGCCCTTAAAATTCTGTAGCGGCTGTCAGATTCACTTTCGAAATACAACACGGCATCAACCATATGCTCCAGCACTCGCGGACCGGCGATATTGCCTTCCTTGGTCACATGGCCGACCAGCAACACGGTAGTGCCGGTGGTTTTCGCAAAGCGCACCAGTTGCGATGCTGTTTCACGCAACTGGCTGACAGAACCGGGTGCCGATGCAACATCTTCGCTATAGAGAGTTTGCACAGAATCAATAATCACGCAGGCAGGTTTCTCCTGCTGCAGAGCCGCCAGCAAATGTTCGACGCAGGTTTCAGCTAGTACGGCGAGATGCTCGGTAGCCACTTCCAGACGCCGGGCGCGCATGGCAATCTGTTGCAAGGACTCTTCGCCAGTGACATACAAAACCTTGTGTGCGGCAGGTTGTCCGCCCGCAGCCTGCAATAACAAAGTGGACTTGCCGATGCCGGGGTCGCCACCGATCAGCACGACCGAACCGGTGACCAGCCCGCCACCAAGCACACGATCGAATTCGCCGATACCGGTCGGCACGCGCTCGATATCAGTCTGCTCCAGTTCGGCGAGCCGCAGGCCCTTGACCTCACCCGCGTACCCGGTGCGCCGCGCCGGCGCTGCGGCGCCGGCTTCGAGCGAATTCCAGGCGCCGCAGGCGGGACACTGGCCCTGCCATTTGAGTGTGTGCCCGCCGCATTCGCTGCAGACAAAAGTTTTTCCGGCTTTACTCATAAAAGTGTGATCATGGTCTCATCCCGGGGCCGCAAAAATGGCCGAAACCCGCATGTTTAAAGGGAAAACACCACTTGGTTCTCATCTTCCTCGGAACAGGGAATTTAACATGTGCCAATGAATTCGGTTTCGACCACAAACCCGGTTTCCGGCGCAACGCCGCGGCTGGCCGGAGTCCTGCTGCTGACCATATTGCTGGTCAGCCTGCTGGCGCGCCTCGGCAATCTGGAAAACCGGGTCTATGACTGGTTTCAACAATACCAGTACCTGTCGGCCTCCGAACAGATCGTCCTGATAACCGTAGAGCCGTCCGGCACCGACGGCTGGAGCGCCAGCAGCTTTGGTGCACTCGTAACAGCCCTGCAGCAGAACGATGCCCGGCTTATCGCCGCCACCCAACCGCTGCGCCTGCCGGCGGTACCGCCGGCGGAACAAATACAGGCACTGGCTGAACTGGAACGCCAGGCCAGCCGCTCCGGCACGGCCGCCGCCGAGCTCAAACGGCTGACCGCGCAGTTGGCGGGCTTCCGCAAGAACTACGATGATCAGCAATCGCTGACTGCCCAACTGCGCACTGCCGGCAACGTGCTCCTGTCTGTGCAGATCAGCGATACCAATGGCGCCAGCGCGACTCTGTCCGCCGAGTGCGCTGCGCACCAGGTCAATCAGCAGGGCGCCGAACCCGGCTCACTGACTGACGTCAGGTCAGCCGACAGACTGCTGACACCACCGCCGGCCATATGTTCGGCCAGCCGCGCGATCGGTTTCACCAGTGCTGCTTCCGGCCAGCGCGCAACCCGACTGCTGATAGACAATAACGGCACCCTGCTGCCGTCACTGCCGCTGGCCATTCTGGCCGCATTGACCGGTAACAACCAGAACATTGTGGTGGCATCTGCCAACGCGCTAACGATTGCCGACCGGGTGCTGACCACAGGGCCGGGTTTCTCGGTTCTGCGACGCATCTACAGCAATCGTGATAATCAGCCGGCGTTTGCCACTGTCAGCGCTGCAGAGCTGCTGAACGGTACCGTCGACAGGGAATTACTCGCCGGTCGCATTGCGCTGATCGGCACCGCGGAAAACTCTGTGCCGGCGCCGGCACTGCTGGATACGGCAACCGGCCTGTCGAATCTCTTGCAAGGCGACTACCTGTTGCGTCCGGAATGGCTGAGCTGGCTAGAGTACGGCATGCTGGCGGCAATCCTGCTGTTGGTCCTGCTGTGGCTGCCTGCCATGCCCGCCGTGGGTGCGGCCATGGTCGGGCTGGTGCTGGCCACTATAGTTCTCAGCCTGGAGGCCTGGCTGCTGGTTTCGGCGCATGTCTGGGTGCAGCTTGGTACAGCTTCAGCTTGCGCCGCTGTGGCAGTGTGGGTGGCCAATTTCCTGCGGGGCATGCGCCCTGCCACGGCGACCAGCGCAAAATCCCGGCCGGCCCGCCCCGGGGTCAGTAAAGTGGGCGGCAAGCCCGACGAACTTGACCTGCAGTTTTCGGTGTTGCGGCAGCAGCCGTGGAACGATGACACCAAAGAAAAAATGTATCAGATAGCTTTTCATCACGGCCGCGCCGAAGAATTTGCCAAGGCCGAACGCGTGCTGCGCTATATATACCAGCATGACCCCGACTATAAAGACGTCGCGCGCCTGCTGGAAAAGCTCAGCGGCCAGAAACAATACGCACCCCTGAATCGCAGCAGCTCGGCAGAACCCGAGGGCGTGGCACCCGCCAGTGAGGGTCAGCAAACGCTCGGCCGCTACACCATCGAACGCAAGCTGGGTGAAGGCGCGATGGCTACGGTATATCTGGGCAAAGACCCGAAAATCGGCCGCAAAGTGGCGATCAAAACGGTTGCCCTGGCTGAGGAGTTTGACGATGCCAAACTCGCCGAAGCGCGCCAGCAGTTCATGCGCGAAGCCGAATCCGCCGGCCGCCTGAATCATCCGAATATTATTGCGATTTATGATGTCGGCGAAGACAGCGATGTGTCGTACCTGGCGATGGAATACTTTGACGGCGTGTCATTGCTTAAACATGCGCAAAGCGACGATTTGCTGCCGGCGAGCTGGGTACTGGAACTGATGGCACGGGCCGCTGAAGCACTCGACTATGCGCACCGCCAGGGTGTGGTGCACCGCGACATCAAACCGGCCAATATCATGTATCACGCGGCCTCGGACGAGCTGAAAATCACCGACTTCGGCATTGCCCGGCTGACCGATACCAGCCGCACCAAAACCGGCATTATTCTGGGCACGCCGTCTTTTATGTCGCCGGAACAACTCATGGCGAGTGGTGTAACCGGGCAATCCGATCTGTACTCACTTGGCGTGACGCTATACCAGCTGCTGACCGGTGTAGCACCCTTCCGCGCGGATTCGATCCCGAAGTTGATGGACAAGATCATGCGCGAGGAAGCGCGCCCGGTCACCGAACTCAGGGCTAACCTGCCGGCTTGCGTGGATAGTATTATCAGGACTGCTCTGGCAAAGGAGCCTCAGGATCGGTATAGCAGCGGCAGGGCCATGGCCATGGCCTTGCGTGAATGTGCTGAACGGTTTGAGAGCTGATGTTGATGAGCCTGCTTAACAAAATTTCAGCAGTGGAACTTAGCGACACCGGTCGTGTGCGTGACCACAATGAGGACGCCATCGGCAGCAATCGCGAGGCGGGCTTGTACGTGCTGGCGGATGGCATGGGCGGTTACAACGCCGGTGAAGTGGCCAGCAGTATCGCGGTAAAAACTGTCAAGGACCTGGTCTCGGAAGCCGTCGAACGCGAAGACCGCGCTGCCACCGAAAGTGATACCGGCCTTATGCGTCAGACCATTGTGCTGCGCGACGCCATTTCAAGAGCCAACAAGATCATCCATCAGACCGCCCAAAGCCAGGCCAGTTGCGAAGGCATGGGCACCACCATCGTTGCCTGCCTGTTCTACGACAACCGCCTGTCCATTGCACACGTCGGCGATTCGCGTCTGTACCGGGTCCGTGACGGCCGGCTCGAACAAATCACCATGGACCATTCACTGCTGCAGGAACTTGTTGATCGCGGCTTCTATTCCCGTGAAGAGGCCGAGCGGGCCACCAATCGCAACTACGTGACCCGCGCCCTCGGCGTGGAGGCCGCGGTACAGGTGGATCTGGCGGAAATTGACGTCAGGCCGGACGACCTGTTTCTGCTCTGCTCCGACGGGCTGTGTGACATGGTTGATGATGAGGAGATTCACTTAACCATCAGCACGTTTAATGCTAACCTTGACACGATAGGTCAGCAACTGATTCAGCTTAGCAATGACCATGGGGGCAAAGACAACATCTCGGTTATTCTTACCCGCGTGCTGGAAGCGTTTCCGGCCAAAGTGGGCTTGCTGAGCAAACTCAAACAGGTTTTAGGGTTTTAGGGTTATTAAACCCGTTTAAGGAAGGTCGCGCATGGCACGATTGATACTAAGCCTTGGGGGTCAGGTACTGGCCGAGTTTAA
>JAUIEY010000157.1 GCA_030429685.1 Gammaproteobacteria bacterium | reverse complement strand
AGCTGAAAAAGCAGCTCAATCTGCCGCCCGAGGTCTTTGAGCGGCTGCTGGCGACCAATCTGCGCGCTCGCCAGCACAGCAAATTTTGCCCGCATTGCGGAGAAAATCTGCGTCCCGATTAGCCTTCCACCTGATGAAACAACCGCACTGTGCTCAGGTGCGGGGCTTGCCCGATTCCGCTAGTATTGCCAGCCCGGCAGGGGTTTCGGCGTGACTGGTCGTGCCCGGCACATTCCAGCTGCAGCCCGGACAAATAATTAAGGAATAACCATGACTATAGAATTTGAAACCAAGATCGACTTCATGAACCCGATCTGGAACCGTGATGCCTGGTCGCGCATGCAGGGCGATCTGAACCCGGAAAATGAGAAAATCTGCGATTGCCGCGGTATTGTGCTGGGCATCAAACCCGGCGAAGCCGTTAAAGAGCTTTGCGGTTTCGAGGCTTTTCTGGCTACGCGGCTGGTGCCGCAGGAAGACGGCACCATCCGGCGCCTGAACCGTGAAGTGATTTATTACACCAATCCGCGTACCGGTGACCTTATCGACAAGTGGACCAATCCCTGGACCGGTGAGGAAGTCGATGTCGTGCATGTGGCCAATGACCCGTTCAATTACACCATCAGCGAATGGCTGATTCTGGCGCCCGAAGATTTCGATACCGCTGACGGCAAGCCGCCGGAGCCGCGCAAGTTGCCGCTCATATTCCCTTGGCAGGAATTCGGCCCTGACCTGATCAGCCTGTCCACCGACATGCACCTGTACTACCCCAATTCGCTGGACCCGGCCAAGTTTGTGCGTGAATCCTCGGGCCCGATGGTGCAGGTTTCGGAGATGATGCGTTACAACGTCAGCCGTAAAGATCTGGTAAATCCGGATCTGACATCCGTGCAGTACACCGGTACCTGGGCACGCATCACACCCTGGCTGCCGTGGATGCTGATGGGCACCGAAGCCGGCCATGTGGTTTACAACGGCACCATGTGCAGCAGCCCGACCACGGACATTATTTCGCCGCAGGCAAAAGCCTATGCAGAGGCGACGCATCCGCAGTTCCTGTCGGCACCGACGGAAGACTATGGACCGAGTCATTCCAGTCTGGAAATTTATGCCCGCACGCAGGAGCCGGCACCGCCCAAGGCCGCCTGAATTTCTGCCAGCCGCCAGAAAAACGGGCCCGGACGGGCCCGTTTTTTTTGGCATGCATAACTGCGTATTTCGCGGCGTCCGGGGCAGCGCGGTTGCCTATGCTGCCTGTGCTAACATCGCTGCGACATAAACAATGGGCGCGCTATGAGTCTGTTTGTCCCCGATTTTTCCGGGCTCAAAATTCTGGTTGTCGGCGATCTTATGCTGGATCAATACTGGTTCGGTCCGACATCCCGTATTTCGCCGGAAGCGCCGGTACCGGTGGTGCGAGTGCAGCGTCATGAAGCGCGTGCTGGCGGTGCCGCTAATGTTGCCGTAAACCTGGCCAGTCTCGGTGTGGACACTATCTGCAGTGGCATTGCCGGCAAGGACGAGCATGCAGCGGAGTTGCGACGCCTGCTGGCGGCATCAGGCATCACGGCGGCTTTTACCGATTCGGATCTGCCCACCATTACCAAGCTGCGCGTACTGAGCCGCAACCAGCAGCTGATCCGCCTCGACAGCGAAGAACATTTTTCTGCCGCCGACAGTACGGCGCTGGTAGCTGCGGCGGCAGAACATATTGAGCAGGCCGCCGTGGTGGTGCTGTCCGACTATGCGAAAGGCAGTCTGGCCGCTGTGCAGGACCTCATCGGTCAATGCCGCGCTGCCAGTGTGCCGGTGCTGGTCGATCCCAAAGGCACGGACTTCAGCCGCTATCGGGGGGCGACACTGCTGACGCCCAACCGCGCGGAGTTCGAAGCCGTGGTCGGGGTGGCGGCAGACGAGGCTGATCTTATCCGTCGTGCCAGGCAGCTGCGCGATGAGCTCGAACTTGCCGCGCTGGTGGTAACACTCAGCGAGCGCGGCATGCTGGTAATCAGTCAGGATGCGGAAAAAATTCTGCCGGCGCGTGCCAGGCAGGTATTCGATGTCACCGGTGCCGGCGACACGGTGATTGCGGCCCTGGCGGCCGGCATCGGGGCGGGGCTGGATGTTGATGCGGCGGCTGCGCTGGCTAATCTTGCCGCCAGCCTGGTGGTGGCGAAAATCGGTGCCGCTGCCGTGACGCCGCTGGAACTCAACCTGGCGTTGCACGAACACGGCGCAGGCGGGCGCGGCCTGCTGACGCGCGAGCAGGCGCTGGCGGTAACGCGTGAGGCACGTGCGCGCGGTGAACGGCTGGTCATGACCAATGGCTGTTTCGACATCCTGCACAAAGGTCATGTGGCTTACCTGCAGGAAGCCAAGGCACGCGGTGATCGTCTGCTGGTGGCAGTAAATACCGATGCATCGGTGGCCAGACTCAAGGGTCCGCAGCGCCCGATCAATCCGCTGGAGGACCGGATGGCGGTACTGGCCGGACTGGCGGCCGTGGACTGGGTGGTGCCGTTTGCTGAAGATACGCCGGCGCAACTGATCGGTGAAATACTGCCGGACGTGCTGGTTAAAGGCGGTGACTACAAGGCCGAGGCCATAGCCGGGGGCAAGGCAGTGCTGGCCAACGGCGGCAGCGTGGAAGTCCTGCGATTTCATGAAGGCCGGTCTACCAGCGCGATAGTCGACAGCATACGCGGGGCGTCAGCCGACCAGGACTGACGGCGCCCGGCGGCCATCCATGCACTACATTCTGCGGATTATTTACATCGTCATCACTTACCTGCTGGTGCCGGTGGTATTGCTGCATCTGCTGTGGAAAGGCTTCGGCAACCCCGCGTACTGGCAGCGCATCGGCGAACGTTTTGGCTTTTATGCGCTGGATGCCGGTACTGATGTGATCTGGCTGCATGCTGTTTCCGTGGGTGAAGTGCAGGCAGCTGCGCCGCTGATCCGGCAGCTGCTGGAACGCTATCCGCAACATACCCTGCTGGTGACCACCACTACGCCCACGGGTTCCGACCGGCTGCGCGCGTTGTTTGGGAACCGGGTCGCGCACTGCTATGCGCCACTGGACATTGGTTTTGCGGTAAAGAGTTTTTTCCGCCGTTTCCGGCCGCGCGCCGCCATCATCATGGAAACCGAGTTGTGGCCGAACCTGTTCCGCCAGTGCGGCGATCGCAAAGTGCCGCTGATACTTGCCAGCGCGCGCCTGTCACCGCGCTCCATCAACCGCTACCGGGCGCTGGTCAGCCTGTTCAAAGATACCCTGTCGCACGGTGTGGTGATTGCCGCGCAGACGCCCGCAGATGCCGACCGGTTTTTGTCGCTGGGCGTGGCGCCCGAGCGCACCCACGTGACCGGCAACATCAAGTTTGATTTTGAACTGCCCGCCGGCATCACCGAGCAGGGCGCCGAGCTGCGCAGCGAATGCGGCGCGGACCGGCCGGTCTGGATTGCGGCCAGCACCCATGCCGGCGAGGAAGAAGTGGCGCTGGCAGCGCACCGCCGGGTGCGCGAGCGCTTTGCGGATGCCTTGCTGGTGCTGGTGCCGCGCCACCCGGAGAGGTTTGACGGCATTGCCAACCTGATTAGCAACCGCGACTTCGGTTTTGTTCGGCGCAGTCACGGCGCGCCGTGTGATGCTGAGTGCGCAGTGCTGCTCGGCGACACCATGGGTGAACTAATGCTGTTTTATGCCGCGGCCGATGTCGCCTTTGTCGGCGGCAGCATCGCCAAAATTGGCGGCCACAATCTACTCGAGCCGGCGGCCCTGAAGCTGCCTTTTATTACCGGGCCGCATACTTTTAACGCGGTTGATATTGCCGCGCTGTTTCAGGAAAACGGCATTGCGCCCGTGGTCCACAATGCTGAGGAGCTCGCCGCTGAGGTTGTGACGCTGTTCGAGAACCCGCCGGAGCGGGCCAGGCGCGGCGCGCTGGCCAAAGAACTGATTGACGACAGTGGCGGCGCGCTGGCGCGCCTGCTCAGACTGCTGGAACCGCTGCTGGCGGGTTGATCAGTTTGCCGCTGCGGCGGCTGCCTCGGTTTCGCCCAGCCAGTTGTTGATGTCCGCCACGTCGGCTCCGTTCAGGGTGCCGGCCGCCTGTTTCAGTTTCAGCACATTGATCAGGTAGTCGTACTTGGAACGCGCATATTGCGTCTGCGCCCGTGACAATGCATCGCGGGCATCCAGCACATCCACCGTGGTGCGGGTGCCGACGTCGTAGCCGGCTTCGGTAGCTTCCAGCGCCGTCTGGTTAGATTCCACCGAACGGGCCAACGCACGCACGCGGGCAATTTCCGCGATTACGCCCAGATAGGCATCGCGGGCTTCACGCTCAGTGCTGCGGGCGGTTTTCTCGTAGTTCTCGCGCGATGCGCGATGCAAATAGACTTGTTCCTGCACAGCGGCGGACACACCACCGCCGGAAAATATTGGCAGATTGAGGTTAATGGTGATTTGCTCGTTGTCCAGATCCGTATTTCTGGTGACTATGGGAGGAGTGTTATTGGTCAATATTTCTCGCTCTGTATCTCGATTGCCGATTTGAGCGTTGAGGCTTAGCGTAGGTAGGTGATTGCTTCGTGCGATACGCACATTTTCGCGGGTGATTTCCACGCCAATTTTTGCAGATTCAAGACTGAGGTTTTGTTGCAGAGCGATGTCTACCCAGTCCTGTTCAACTTCAGGATTCGGCGGAATTAGCGGAAAATTTTCACCAGGTGTCGCAAGATTCCCCGGGTACTCGCCGGTAACTTCCCGCAATGCTTCTTTCGCTGCGGCCAGTGACCGTCGTGCTGCAATTTCCAATGCAACCGCGTCATCGTATGCAGCCTGCGATTCCTTAACATCAGTTATCGCAATTAAGCCGACTTCGAAACGTCTTTCTGCCTGTTCCAGCTGTCTGCCGATCGCTTCCATCGTGGCTCGTTCTGAGGTCAGCGTATCCTGTGCAGCTAAAACAT
>JAUIEY010000156.1 GCA_030429685.1 Gammaproteobacteria bacterium | reverse complement strand
ACCCGCGTAACAAGGATGTTTGCGAGGACAGGGTCATGACAGGGCTAGGAAGGCTTTTCACGATCAGCGCCGCCACACTGGCATTGGCGCTTAGCAGCGGCGCACAGGCCGCCGGAAGCACGGAACAACGCGTCAACGACGCCATTGACGTGCTACAGGATTTCACCGCCATTCCCGAACAGGGCATACCATCGAATCTGCTTGCCAACGCGCACGCCGTCGCGGTAATTCCCGGGGTCATCAAGGCCGGCTTCGGTATCGGCGGCCGCTACGGCAAAGGCATTTTGCTGGTGCGCCAGGACGACGGCGCCTGGAGCAACCCGACCTTTGTCACGCTGGGCGGCGCCAGTTTCGGCTGGCAGCTAGGCGCCCAGTCCACCGACCTGCTGCTGGTTTTTAAAGACCGGCGCAGCATTGAACACATTGCCGAAGGCAAACTCACACTGGGCGGTGATGCATCCATTGCCGCCGGCCCGCTGGGGCGCAGCACCTCGGCCGCCACGGACCAGCGGCTGACCGCCGAAATCTATTCCTATTCGCGCAGCCGCGGCCTGTTCGCCGGGGTCGCGCTGGACGGCACATGGATCGGCATGGACCGCAAAGCCAACGAGGACTACTACGGCAATGGCCTGTCGCCGATGCAGATACTGGCGGCGCGCAATATTCCGGCACCGGTTTCGGCGCAGCAATTTGTCCGGCTGATGGCTGCTACGGCACCGCGCATTGATCTGGCACCGGCTGCCAAGGCTGCCGCTGCAATCATGCCGGCTGCCGGGTCGCAGACGGAAAGTGCTCCGCTGGAGAGTGCCCCGGAGGTGAATACCTACGCACTGGACCCGATTGAAGAAGCACCGCTGCAGGGCGGTGGCGACGAAACCATGTTCTGAATTGCCTGCAGGTGAGCCGGAGACACTGACAGTCCGGCCACCCCAACCGACTTCCTCCGCATTGCGGCCCTACTTGTGAGGGCCGCTTTTTTTTGTCAAGTTAGCAGCCGTGGAGGAACTGCAGAATCTGATCGTTCAGTACGCACCCAACATCTGGGTACAGGCCGCTGTGATTGCACTGGCTGGCCTGGTGGTGGCCAAAGTTGCTGAATGGTTTCTGTTCTCGGTGATCGGCCGGCTGACCAGCCGCACCCGCACCGTACTGGACGACAAGGTTATCCGCCTGCTGCACCGGCCGGTGTTCACCACCTTTGCGGTATTCGGCCTGATGGCTGCGGCCACCAGTCTGGCTGACGCCATGGGCGAGCAGGTACTCGGCGTCACCCAGGCACTACTGAAAAGCATCATCATCCTGACCTGGGTGATATTCCTGATCCGCGCGTCCAGCCTGGTCCTGAACGGCATGGCGCGGCAGGAACAACGCTACAACTTCGCGCAAAAAGATACCGTACCGCTGATGCGCAACCTGGCGGTGGTTTTTCTGCTGCTGGCCGGCGCCTATTCGATCATGCTGGCCTGGAATATCGACGTCACCGGGCTGCTGGCATCCGCCGGTATCGTCGGGCTGGCCTTGAGTTTCGCGGCGCAGGATACGCTGAGCCATCTGTTCGCCGGAGTGGCCATCCTTGCCGACCGGCCCTACCGGATCGGCGACATGATCGTGCTGGATACCGGCGAACGCGGTGAAGTGACCGCCATTGGCTTGCGCAGCACGCGTATCATGACGCGCGACGATGTGGAAATCAGTATTCCGAACGGCGTCATGGGCAGTGCGAAAATCACCAATGAATCCGGCGGTGTACAGAATTACCGCATTCGCGCCATGGTGGGTGCTGCCTACGGCTCCGACGTCGATAAAGTTCTGCGGGTGCTGGAGCAAATCGCCAGTGATCACGAGCACCTCGCCAAAGAGCCGGCGCCGCGAGCACGGTTCAGAGCCTTCGGCGCATCCAGCCTGGATTTCGAATTACTGGCCTGGATTTCAGACCCGACCATGCGTGGCCTGCGTGTGCATGAACTGAACTGCGAAATCTACCGGCGCTTTGCTGCAGAAAACATTGCCATTCCGTTTCCCCAGCAGGATGTCTGGATTAAAGAACTGCCCGCCGACCGCGGCAAGTCCGCCAGCTAGTTGCAGCTGGCTAATAGAGTGGCGTGACGTCACCCGGAGGCCCGACCGCCACCGGTTTACCGGACCCGTCCAGACTCATGGCCAGCAAGCGGTGCCAGTATTCGCGGGCAGCAGCCGCATCATCGGCAAGCGCTATTGCGGCCGGCTCCGTAATATCCACACGCAGTAGCCGCGGCCGTGAAGTTGCACCTGACAACAAGGCCACCTGGCGCCCCGCGAGGTCCGGTTGTGCTGCGGTGGGCGCATCGCTCAGCAGCCGCGTATAGCGCGGCGACAGACCCGTGGGCTGCACGTTCAGCGCATGCAGCCAGTAACCTGCCTGCACAATCAGCCGGCGACCGTCTTCTGCCAGCCATAGCCGATCGACTTTTGCCGCGGCCCGCGCAATCTGTTGCAGCGGAATGCGCCGGGTAACGTCCCAGGCAACCAGCCGGCCGTCGCTGCCGGCGGTGATCAGCCGCCGGCCGCTGGGCGTGACAACAACCCGGGAAATATCGCGATCCCCCGCTACCAGCATTTCGCTGATGCCATTGCGCCAGTTCCACTGGGTAACGCCGGCTTCATCGCCGGCCACAAACACTTCGCCGGACTGATCCGCGTAAGCCAGTTGCGGGCTTTCCGCCTGTATACCCAGCCGCGCCAGCACCCTGCCCGTATCCAGTTCGGTTACCTGCACCTCACGGCGGCTGGCCGAAAACAACACACTGCCGGTGGCGTTAAACAGCAAGTCCTGGACGGGGCCGTCCGCATGCAGGGCGCCTGTGTCGAGGCGGCGGCCGCGGCGCGTATCCCAGATGGCGACACTGCCGTCAATGTTGCCCGCCGCGAGCAAATTCCCGTCGGCCGAAAATGTGAGCCGCAGGATTTTTTGCGCTGCAGCCGCGGCAGGCGGCTCCAGCAACATGCCTCCCGGCACACCGGGTACGTGAATACGCAAATCGGCCGTGGTGATGCCGGCAGCAACCAGATAACCATCCGGGCTGACCGCAGTACGCATGTCGGCGGGCAAAGTGCGTGCCGGAACTTTCGCCGTGAGCCCCTCGGCGAGGCGCCATAACTTGATATTGCCGGAACCGGCCACGGTGACGGCCATGTTCAGGCCGGCAAGAAACAGTGGCGGCTGTTGCGTCGCGCCGGCGACCGGCAAGGCGGCGGTATGGCGCAATCGCAGCGCCGACTTGCGTCCTTCCGGCAGGACAAAAATCTGGTAACTGCGATCCGGCGAACCCACCAGCAACCGGCCGGCATCGCTGGCAAATGCGCTTAGCCATGCGCTGCTGCCGCTTCGCTCCAGCACCGCAAGGTCAGACCCCGTCAAACTCCACATGCGCAGAGTGTTGCTCAGATCATCACCGATGAGCCAGCTACCCTGCGGATCGAATGCGAGTTTGCGCAGCGGCGCACCGGCGGCATATTCACGCTGCAAACTGCCGTCACGCAAAGACCAGACCCGCACCCAACTGTCACGACTGCCGGTAGCGAGGTATTTGCCGGATGAATCCACCGCCGCAACCGTAACGTCAGCCGCGCTGATCAGACTGACCCGCTGCAAGCGTTCCAGATCCCAGACCGCAACGCCGGCTGTATCGCGCTGTTGCACGGCAATCGCCGCGTAACGCCCGTTCGGCGAAAGCCGCAGCCGCGGCTGGCCGGGCGCGGCCGGACTGAACTGCCCCAGTTTGCGGCCGCTGGCACTGTCCCAGACTTCCACCGTCTGGGCGCGCACAATAACAATGCGCTTGCCTTGCAGCGCGAATCGGGCGGTACGCATATCGCTACCGCGCGGGATGCGGGTCAGCACCGCGGCATTAACCAGATCCCAGACCAGCAGCGGCCCCGTGGTGTCGGGGTTAGCCGGCCAGGACAGCGCCAGTCTGCCATCATCACTAAGGCGGGTCAGGGCATTTACCGAGGCGCGCGGCGCCGGCACGGGCTGGCGCAATAACACGGCGTCTGCCGGCTTGCGTAGCGTCGCACCACCCAGTTCCCAACCCAGCAGTTCGCCCTCGGCACCACGCTCCAGGTCAGACAGCCGCAAGGTCCAGTTGCCACTCAATTCACCGTTGAGCAACTGGCGCAGTTGCGGATGCCGGTCAAAGTCGAAGGCATACACATCGTCGTCCAGCGCTGTGGCGGCATTCAGCAGCAGCACGGCCTCCTGACCACCGGGTGAGCGCAACACAACCTGCACCTGCGCAGGCTGCACGCGCAACATCTGCAGCACCAGTCGCGGCGCAACCGGCAACTCCCTGTAGGTCTGCCGCTGCTCAATCTGCAGGCGTTCTTCCGCATACAGGCGCAGGCCGCGCAAATGCTCAGGCTGCTGCGGACCCAGCCGCCAGACATCCACCTGGTTTTCGCGATCCAGCACGGTGAGCAGATTGTTTTGCTGGTCGGCCCGCACCGCACTGACCGGTGCCCGACTGTGCAGGGTGGCCCACAACGCACGGTAGTCAGCCCCAACAAGTTCAGCCGCCAGCCGACGGCGGCGCTCGGTGGGATTCTGCAACGATTCGATGACAGCCATCAGGGCACCGTCACGGTCGCCACTGTGCATCAGCCGGTAAGCTTCGCGTTCCCAGTATTCCGCGAGCAGCCCGGCACTTTGCGCCGCACCTTCAGGCAACTGCTCGAGACGGCTGTTGATGCGCATCACGTCGGCCAGTTCGGTGGCGCGGCGACTGCTGCGCATCAGAAAATCGCTGAACAGGCGATCCGCCGTGTCACCATAGCCCGGCAGGCTGCTGAGACTGTTGTAGGCATCTTCAGCCAGCTGAAAATCCTGATTCACGGTGTTAAGCGCGCGCAGGTAAGGACGCGGCAGATACTCGGAGTACCAGACCGGCAATGCCACCAGCAACGCCAGCACCGCAACTGCAACAGCTATCCCGCGGCTGCCGAAA
>JAUIEY010000155.1 GCA_030429685.1 Gammaproteobacteria bacterium | reverse complement strand
AGGGATGTTATTTGTCTCATTCATGGCGTTGGCTGTTCCCTGCAAACTGCCTGTCGAGGCGGCCAAAGCCGCACCGGTTGCGGTGCCCAACAGGGCGCGTCTGGATAGCTGGGTCATCGGTTGATCCATCGATATACCGACCCATACCCTAACCAAATCGGCTGCCCGCGGTTGCGGCGACTAGCGGGAAGTCCATTGGTCGGGCAAAGAAAAAGGCCTGCAGCAAGCTCCAGGCCTTGGAATTGGTAGGCGCGGGCAGGATTGAACTGCCGACCCCTACCATGTCAAGGTAGTGCTCTACCACTGAGCTACGCGCCTGGTGCAAGCAGGTAAGCCTGCTACCGTCCGGGGGTCGCGGACGGGGCGACAAAGATACGCATGGAAGTTGTGGATGGCAATACCGAAAAGCGGTTCTAAATCTCCCGTCATTGTCGAGCCGCCGGATACCGCGGCCGGTCCGGAGGCCGTCAAATCCGTGTATCGCTCGTTGCGCGACAACAGCGGGCTGCTGTCCGGCGCTGCTGCTTTGTTGAAAATGAATCAGGCCGGCGGTTTTGACTGCCCGGGCTGCGCGTGGCCGGAAGACACCGAACACCGCAAGCGTCTGGAGTTTTGCGAAAACGGTGCCCGCGCGTTTGCTGACGAGGCTACCCGCAAACGGGTTACGGCGGATTTTTTTGCTGAGCACAGTATCTCCGAGCTGGCCAAAAAATCGGGCAAATGGCTGAATGATCAGGGCCGCCTGACACAGCCGATGGTGCGCAAGGCAGGCGCCGATCACTATGTGCCGATCACGTGGTTCAGTGCTTTTGAATTGATTGCCCGCACCCTGAATCAACTCGACAGCCCCGACCAGGCGGCGTTTTACACTTCCGGGCGTACCAGCAATGAAGCCGCTTTCCTCTGGCAATTGTTCGTACGGGTCTATGGCACCAACAACATGCCGGATTGCTCCAATCTTTGTCATGAGTCGAGCGGCACGGCGCTCAGCGCCGTTATCGGCAGCGGCAAGGGCACGGTGCGGCTCAGCGATTTTGACAAGGCCGACGCGATTTTTGTGCTGGGCCAGAACCCCGGTTCGAATCACCCGCGCATGCTGGCCGCTCTTGAACGAGCCAGGCAAAATGGTGCGCGGATTGTGAGCGTAAACCCGCTTAATGAACCGGGCACGCAGAATTTCCGCAACCCGCAGACACTGGATGGCTGGACCGGCAAAGGCACGGCGTTGGCGGATCTGCATGTGCCCGTTCGGGTCAACGGTGATGTCGCATTTCTGAAAGGGCTGTGCAAAGCGATGCTGGAAGCGGAAGCCGAGCGGCCCGGCGAGGTGCTGGATCGCGAATTTATCCGCGCTCATACCAATGGTTTCGAAGATTTTGCCGCGGATATTGCCGGCACCTCATGGGAAAGCATTGAACAGGGCAGCGGTGTCGGCCAGGAAACCATTCGCGCGGCAGCCGCTATTGCCGTTGCGGCTGAGAACACCATCTGTTGCTGGGCCATGGGCCTGACCCAGCACATCAATGCGGTGGCCAATATTCAGGAGGTAATCAATTTCCTGATGTTGCGCGGTAATCTCGGTCGCCCCGGTGCCGGTGCTTGTCCCGTGCGGGGCCACAGCAACGTGCAGGGCGATCGCACCATGGGTATCTGGGAAAAGCCGGATCCTGAGTGGCTGGAGCGGCTCGGCAAAGAATTCGCCTTCCAGCCGCCGACCGCACACGGTTGCGACACGGTGGATACGTTGCGGGCCATGGCCGACGGGCGCATTAAAGTGCTGGTAGCAATGGGTGGCAACTTCGCCGGGGCCACGCCGGACAGTGCCTTTGTCGAACGGGCGCTGGAGCAATGCAGCCTGACGGTGCAGATTTCCACCAAGCTGAACCGCTCGCATGTTGTAACCGGTGCCACGGCCATTATTCTGCCGGTGCTGGGACGCACCGAGATTGATCGGCAGCCCGATGGCGAACAATTTGTCACGGTGGAAAACTCAATGGGCGTAGTCACAGCGTCGCAGGGACGCCGTCCGCCGCCCGGTCCTTACCTGAAAAGCGAGGTCAGGGTGGTGGCCGAACTTGCCGAAGCCACAGTCGGCACCCGCAGCGCGATCAAATGGCGCGCTCTGGCTGATGATTACCATCGCATTCGCGATCACATTGCCAAAGTGGTGCCCGGTTTTTCATCATTCAATGACCGGCTTTATGATGACGGCCAGATTGAGTTGCCGCACGCGGTGCGCGACAAGCGCGAGTTCCACACGGCATCGGGCCGGGCCGAATTCACGGTGCACGATATATCGCCGCCGGCAGTTCCGGAAGGTCAGTATTTAATGACCACCATTCGCAGTCACGACCAGTTCAATACCACCGTCTATACCGACAATGATCGTTACCGCGGCGTGTCCGGCAGCCGGGAAGTGGTGTTTATGAACATGGCCGACATGGCAGCCGCCGGGCTGCAGGCCGGCGATTATGTGAGCCTGAAATCTGCTAATGGCAGCGTCCTGAGCGGCTTTGCCGTGGTGCCTTATCGCATCCCGCCAGGGTGTGTGGCGTGCTACTACCCGGAAGCAAACCCGCTGGTGCCGTTTGCGGCGGTCGCTGCGGGCAGCAACACGCCGGCCTACAAATCAGTCCCCGTAGAAATATCGGCCCTTAAATCGTAAATAAAATCCGGTGTCTGACACCACATTTCAGGGCAATTAACTTACAATCCGCTGCCAGATTTTGGCCCACGGACCACGGATTCACAGCATGCCCATCATTTCGCTACCCGACGGCAGCCAGCGCAGCTTCGACGCACCGGTTTCGGTGGCCGAAGTCGCGGCCGATATCGGCCCGGGTCTGGCCAAGGCAGCGTTGGCCGGCAAAGTGGACGGGCGCCTGGTTGACACGGCCTATGTGATCGATGCCGACGCCGAGCTGGCTATTGTGACTGCCAAAGATGATGATGGGCTGGAAGTCATCCGGCATTCCACCGCGCACCTGTTGGCGCAGGCTGTGAAGCAGCTGCACCCGGAAGCACAGATCACCATCGGCCCGGTGATTGAAGACGGCTTCTACTACGACTTTGCTCTGGAACAGCCATTCACTCCGGAAGATCTGGAGCGGATTGAGCAACGCATGGCGGAGCTTGCCAAACAGGATCTCAGCGTCGAACGCTCGGTCATGGCACGCGATGAAGCCGTAGCCTACTTTAAGAATGAGGGCGAGCACTATAAAGCCGAGATTATCGCTTCTATTCCCGAGGACGAGGAAATTGGTCTGTACGGGCAGGGCGACTGGAAAGACCTGTGCCGTGGCCCGCACGTCCCCAGCACCCGGCATCTGCAGGCCTTCAAACTGATGAAGGTGGCCGGCGCCTACTGGCGCGGCGATTCCAGCAATGAAATGTTGTGCCGCGTTTACGGTACTGCGTGGGGCGACAAGAAAGCGCTCAAAGCTTACCTGCACCGGCTGGAAGAGGCTGAGAAGCGCGATCATCGGCGCTTCGGCAAAGCCATGGACCTGTTTCATTTCCAGGAAGAAGCTCCCGGGCTGGTGTTCTGGCATGACAAGGGCTGGCGCATTTACGAGGCAGTGCGCAGCTACGTCCGTGCCCGGCAGCGCGAACACGGCTATCAGGAAGTGAACACGCCGCAGATCGTTGATCGTTCCCTGTGGGAGCGGTCGGGACACTGGGACAAGTTCCGCGAGAACATGTTTACCACCGGCGACGAAGAACACCGGGTTTACGCGGTTAAACCGATGAACTGCCCGTGCCACATCCAGATTTACAACAAGAATCTGCACAGCTACCGCGACCTGCCGCTGCGCATGGCGGAATTTGGTTCCTGTCACCGCAATGAGCCGAGCGGCACGCTGCACGGATTGATGCGGGTGCGCGGCTTTGTGCAGGACGATGCGCATATTTTCTGCACCGAGGAACAGATTCAGTCCGAAGTAGCAGCGTTTATCGAGATGTTACACAGCGTTTATGAGGATTTCGGTTTCACCGACATCTCCACCAAGCTGTCTACCCGCCCGGCGCAGCGGGTCGGCAGTGACGCGCAGTGGGACAAGGCCGAAGCGGCTCTGCAGGTATCGCTGGAAGCAGCCGGTCTGCCGTTTGAAATCCAGCCGGGTGAGGGGGCGTTCTACGGGCCGAAAATCGAGTTCAACCTGCGCGACAGCATTGGTCGAGTCTGGCAGCTTGGCACTATCCAGCTGGATTTCTCCATGCCGGAGCGGCTGGATGCGACCTACATTGCCGAGGACGGCAGCAAGCAGACCCCGGTCATGCTGCACCGGGCCATCCTGGGTTCTTTCGAACGCTTTATAGGCATTCTGATCGAGCATCACGCCGGTAGCCTGCCGGCGTGGCTGGCGCCGTTGCAGGCGGTGGTGCTCAATATCACCGACAAGCAGGCCGACTATGCCAAATCGGTGGTTGAAGCCCTTGAAAAACAGGGTTTTAGGGTCGAATCGGACTTGAGAAACGAGAAAATCGGCTTTAAAATCCGCGAGCACACGATCCAGCGTGTCCCGTATTTGCTTGTTGTGGGCGATCGGGAAGCTGATAACAATTGCGTGGCCGTGCGCACGCGAACCGGCGAAGACTTAGGCAGCATGCCCCTGACGGAGTTTGCTGAGCGTCTGCAGGCCGAAGTCGCGAGCCGCGGCCGCTCTGCTATGGAGGATTGACGAATCGCAGCGAACAAACGCGTCCGACGAAACGAAGAAATAACCAGCCGCTCAGTCAGACTGATTGACGCGGACGGAGAACAAGTCGGAATTCTGGACCTCGACGAAGCTATGGAAAAAGCTCGCGGGGCCGGTCTTGATCTGGTGGAAGTGTCGCCGAATGCTGAACCACCGGTGTGCCGCATCATGGACTTTGGCAAGTATCTCTTCGAAATGAAGAAAAAGTCCCAGAGTGGCAAGGCCAAACAGAAACAGGTGCAGGTCAAGGAGATCAAATTCCGTCCGGGTACGGAGGAGGCTGATTACCAG